>NZ_CAXSHM010000020.1:0-62938 GCF_964237335.1 uncultured Sphingomonas sp. | reverse complement strand
AACTGGCCTGCTTTTACTCCGCCCCGCTGGCCTGATTTTGCTCCGCCGTTGACAGGCTGAGGGATCAGGCGCAGGCGATCGCCGCCAGCGCCGCTGCGATACGCCGCCCGGTCCTCGCACTTGCGCACTCCACGGGCGGCATGGGAATGTCCGCGGCCGCGGAGCTTGACCCAACGCTGTTCACGCGGCTGATCTATCTGGCGGCTTACCTCCCCGTGAGTGGTGACAGGGTGATCACCCTGGGTGCCCGCGACAAGACCTCGCGTGTCGGCGAAGCGACGCGCACCTCGGCACTGAGGGGGTTCATCTCGGTGAATCCGGAGAAGTCGGGGCCGATCTTCTACGGCGATTGCTCGGCAGATAAGATCGCCTGGGCGAATGCGAACCTCGTGAAAGAGCCGCTGCGTCCAGCCTTTGGAAAGATCATATTGACTGATCGTTTCGCCGCGGTGCCCCGCTCGTATATCCGATGCACGCAGGATCAGGTAGTGACTTCGATTTTGCAGGACGAGATGATCGGCGCTCGATCGTGCAGCAAAGTCGCGACGCTCGCATCATCACATTCGCCGTTTCTATCCATGCCGGGTCGGTTGGCGGATGCCATCCTAGCCGTAAGCTGATCATGGTCGCGCTCCGAAATCCGCCGCTGCGGCGGCGACCGATAGTCAGGACGGCTTCGTCACGCTTCAGGCAACCCAAGCGTCGAGCATTTTGTCATGCTGCACAAACAGTTTGTCTCAGCACTCCAGGCGCGTGACTTCTGCGGCAACCGCCGAGTTGCTGCTCTGCCAGCTGCAATCCTCGTCAGCATATGGCAGGCTCAGGACTCATTGATCTACGGCCAGAAGATGACGGTTGCGGCGATCGCGATGGCAGACATGAAGGCGATCATCAGCCGACCGGCCGGCCACCCTTGGCGGCAAGCGCCTCGAAGATACGGTTGAACAAGCCAAGCCGGCTCCAGCGGATGACGCGGTTGTAGATCGTCTTGTGCGGCCCGTACCCGCCGGCGCGTCGCACCAACGCAGCCCGTTACGGATCACGAAGATGATGCCGCTGATGACCCGCCGATCATCGACCCGCGGCCTACCGTGCGACAGCGGGAAATGCGGCTCGATCCGACGCATCTGCGCCTTCGACAACCAGATCAGACCACCCATGACAGCGCCTCCTCGCACAGCCCGAGGCCGTTCCGCTCAGGCCGTCCTTCGAGCGAACTCGCGATTAACGTGCAAGGCCGCCAGCGTGCAGACCGCCCCCGACAACAGATACCCGCCAACCGACCACAGGCCGGCGTGGCTCGCCAGCAGCAGCGCGGCGAGCGGCGCGAAGCCGGCGCCGAACAGCCAGGCGACGTCCGACGTGATCGCCGCTCCGGTGTAGCGGTAGCGTTTGGCGAAGTTCGACGTGACCGCGCCCGATGACTGGCCGAACGACAGGCCGAGCAGCACGAAACCTACCAGCATGAACAACGCTTCGCTTACTTCACCGCCATCGAGCAGCCGGGGCGCGACGAGGCTGAACACCGCAATCGCCGCCGCCGACGAGCCCAGCAAGGTGCGTCGTCCGATCCGATCCGCGATCAGCCCGGAGGCGGCGATCGACACGACGCCCACCACTGCGCCCGCCGCCTCGATCACGAGGAAGCGGGTCGGCTGCTGCCGCGTGAACAGCGCGATCCATGACAGCGGGAAGACCGTCACGAGGTGAAACAAGGCGAAGCTGGCGAGCGGCGCGAAGGCGCCGAGCATGAGAGTGCGCCACTCGGCCCGCACCGTCTCACGGAAGCGAGAGGGCTGGAGCGCGCGGGTCTGGAACAGCTCGGCGTATTCGGGAGTCGCGACGATGCGCAGGCGGGCGAAGAGCGCGACGACGTTGATCGCGAACGCCACGAAGAACGGGTAGCGCCAACCCCAGTCGAGGAAATCCTCCGCCGAGAGCGTCGCGGTGAAGAAGGCGAACAGACCGCTCGCCACTAGCAGGCCCAGCGGCGCGCCGAGCTGCGGGATCATCGCGTACCAGCCACGCTTCTCCGCCGGCACGCCCAGCGCCAGCAGCGACGCGAGCCCGTCCCATGTGCCGCCCAGCGCCAGCCCCTGGCCGATCCGCAGCAGCCCGAGCACCACCGCCGACGCCGCGCCGATCGAGGCGTAACCGGGCAGGAAGGCGAGCGTCATCGTCGAGGTGCCGAGCAGGAACAGCGCGCTCGTCAGCTTCACGCTGCGCCCGTAATGCCGGTCCACCGTGGTGAACAGCCACGTGCCGAACGGCCGCGCCACATAGGCGAGCGCGAAGATCGCGAACGACCAGGTCGTTCCCGTCAGCCGGTCCACATAGGGGAACACGAGCGCGGGGAAGACCAACACCGACGCGATCGCATAGACGAAGAAGTCGAAGAACTCGCCCGTCCGCCCGATGATGACCCCGATCGCGATCTCGCCGGGTGCGACGGCTGAATGCCGCGCGTTGAGTGCCCGCGCGTCGCGTTCCAACGGCCCGGACGAGGGGCCCGGCGGCGGCGCGGCAGTCTGGGTGGTCATGGCGCAGATCTCCGGTCCGCCGATCGGTGCCGGCGGCGCATGCCGGTGCTATGCCCCGCCCGACCGGCGAACGGGATAGGACAAACTGTCCAATGCCGGCCGCCGCCGCCGCCGACTATCTGGCGACACATGACGAAGCCCTCATCACCCGGTCGCTGTGGCCGCTGGCTCGCCGCGCTGCCGCTGCTCGCGCTCCTGTCGGGGTGCGACATGGTGGTGATGCACCCGGCGGGCGACATCGCGATCCAGCAGCGCAACCTGATCCTGATCGCCACCGGGCTGATGCTGCTGGTGATCGTGCCGGTCATGGTGCTGACCGTCCTGTTCGCGGTCCGCTATCGCCACACCAATACCGACGCGACCTACTCGCCCGACTGGGACCATTCGACCCAGCTCGAGCTGGTGATCTGGGCGATCCCGCTGTTCATCATCGTCCTGCTCGGCGCGGTGACGTGGAGCAGCACTCATCTGCTCGATCCATACCGCCCCGTCGGCCGGATCGCGCCCGGCCGCGCTGTGCCGAGCGGCGTCGAGCCGCTGGAGGTCGAGGTTGTGGCGCTCGACTGGAAGTGGCTGTTCATCTATCCCAAGCTCGGCATCGCGACGGTGAACGAGCTCGCCGCGCCGGTCGACGTGCCGATCCGTTTCCGGATCACGTCGACGACGGTGATGAACTCGTTCTTCATCCCCGCGCTCGCCGGCCAGATTTATGCGATGCCGGGGATGGAGACGAAGCTCCACGCTGTCGTCAACACGCCTGGCGTCTATGCGGGGCAGGCGTCGAACTACAACGGTGCCGGCTTCTCCGACATGCGGTTCCGCTTCCACGCGCTGCCGCAAGTCGGCTTCGACCGATGGGTGGCGAGCGTGCGTGCCGGGAGCATACAGCTTGACCGCGCACGTTTCCTGCTGCTGCAGCGGCCGAGCGAAAAGGTGCCCGTCCAGCGCTACGCCGCGGTCGCGCCGGGGCTGTACCCCGCAATCCTCAACATGTGCGTGAAGCCGGGGCAGACGTGCCTAGCCGACATGATGGCCGCCGACCGCCGCGCCGATACGCATGGTGCCCGGAAAGGCGCGAACGGCAACCCGCGCGCCGGCAACGGCCAGCGCAAGCCCGAGGGCGCGCTGTTCAGGGACGGCAACGAGAAGGGCAGTTCGCCGCACTGGAGCCAGGACCGTGAACCCGTGCCACCGCCCGGGACACAGACGCGGCTGCCCAACCGCAATCGCGATTTCACGATGCTGGCGCCCGGTACGCCGAATGGCATCCACACTCTGACCGACAAGGGATGACGATGTTCGACCACATGGGCTGGAAGACGATCTTCGGTCGCCTAACCTGGGAGTCTTTCCCGCTGCACGAGCCGATCCTGATCGGCACCTTCGCGGTCGTCGCGCTGGGTGGCGCGGTCGTGCTCGGGGCGCTGACGTACTTCCGGCTGTGGGGATATCTGTGGCACGAGTGGTTCACCAGCGTGGATCACAAGAAGGTGGGGATCATGTACATGATCCTCGCGATCGTCATGCTGCTGCGCGGCTTCTCCGATGCGATCATGATGCGGTTGCAACAGGCGATGGCGTTCGGTGACAACCAGGGCTTCCTGCCCGCGCACCACTACGACCAGGTGTTCACCGCCCACGGCGTCATCATGATCTTCTTCGTCGCGATGCCGATCGTGACGGGACTGATGAACTTCGTCGTGCCGCTGCAGATCGGCGCGCGCGACGTGTCGTTTCCCTATCTAAACAACCTCAGCTTCTGGTTCACCGCGGCTGGGGCGGCGATTGTGATGACGTCACTGTTCGTCGGCGAGTTCGCGCGCACTGGATGGCTCGCGATGGCGCCGCTGTCGGGCACCGAATACAGCCCGGACGTCGGCGTCGACTATTACATCTGGTCGTTGCAGGTGGCGGGTATCGGCACGTTGCTGTCGGGCGTCAACCTTATCGCCACCATCGTCAAGATGCGCGCGCCGGGCATGACGATGATGAAGATGCCGATCTTCTGCTGGACGGCGCTGTGCACGAATGTGCTGATCGTCGCGAGCTTCCCCGTGCTGACCGCGGTGCTCGCGCTGCTGTCGCTTGACCGGTATCTCGGGACCGCGCTGTTCACCAACGAGCTGGGCGGAAATCCGATGATGTACACCAACCTCATCTGGATCTGGGGTCATCCGGAGGTCTACATCCTGATCCTGCCCGCGTTCGGCATCTTTTCGGAGATCACCTCCACCTTCTCGGGCAAGCGGTTGTTCGGCTATACGTCGATGGTCTACGCGACCGTCTGCATCACGATCCTGGCGTATCTGGTCTGGCTGCACCATTTCTTCACGATGGGGTCGGGCGCGAGCGTCAACTCGTTCTTCGGCATCACCACGATGGTGATCTCGATACCGACGGGCGCGAAGATCTTCAACTGGCTGTTCACCATGTACCGCGGACGCATTCGCTTCGAGCTGCCGATGATGTGGACCGTCGCGTTCATGCTGACATTCGTGATCGGGGGCATGACGGGCGTGCTGTTGGCGGTGCCGTCAGCGGACTTCGTGCTGCACAACTCGTTGTTCCTAGTGGCGCATTTCCACAACGTCATCATCGGCGGCACTCTGTTCGGCATGTTTGCCGGTATCAACTACTGGTTCCCCAAGGCGTTCGGCTTCCGGCTTGATCCGTGGTGGGGCAAGGTGTCGTTCTGGTCGTGGGTGGTCGGCTTCTACTTCGCGTTCATGCCACTCTACGTGCTGGGACTCATGGGCGTGACGCGGCGGCTGCGCCACTTCGACGATCCGTCGCTTCAGATCTGGTTCGTGATCGCGGCGTTCGGCGCGGCGTTAATATTCGTTGGCATCCTGGCGATGCTCATGCAGTTTTACGTTAGCGTCCGCGATCGTGAACGGTTGCGCGACACGACGGGCGACCCGTGGAACGGGCGTACGCTGGAGTGGGCCACCACATCGCCGCCGCCTGCGTACAATTTCGCTTTCACGCCGATTGTACATGACGGCGACGCGTGGGCGGACATGAAGGACCGCGGCGCGAAGGCGCCGACAGGCGGCTACCGGCCGATCCATATGCCGCGCAACACCGGCGCCGGAGTGATATTGGGCGGCTTGAGCGTCGTCTTCGCCATCGGCATGATCTGGTACATCTGGTGGATGGCGGCGGCGGCGTTTGTCGCGATCCTGGCGGTCGCGATCGGGCACAGCTTCAACTACGACCGCGACTTCCACATTCCCGCCGAAGAGGTCGAACGAACCGAAACGGCAAATCAACGCCAGCTCGTGGACGCGTGACGTGAACGCACAGCCCTTTCCGCCGATCGGCCGCGACCCGTCCGAACCCACCTTCTACCTCGCGGACGAGGAACATCATGCCGACGGCGGCGGCACGATGCTCGGCTTCTGGATCTACTTGATGAGCGATTGCCTCATCTTCGCGGTCCTGTTCGCGATTTATGGCGTGCTGGGCAGCAGCTATGCGGGCGGTCCTAGCCCACACGACCTGTTCGAGCTGCCGCTGGTGGCGGTGAACACCGCGATGCTGCTGCTGTCGTCGATCACCTATGGCTTTGCGATGCTGGCGATGGAGGACGGCCACGTCCGCCGCACGCAAGGGTGGATGGCGGCGACGGCGATGTTCGGCTTGGCCTTCCTGTCGATCGAGATGTACGAGTTCTCGACGCTCATCGCCGATGGCGCGACACCACAGCGCAGCGCGTTCCTGTCCGCCTTCTTCACGCTGGTCGGCACACACGGCCTGCACGTCACGGTCGGGTTGGTGTGGATCGCGACGCTGATGGCGCAGGTCGGCAAGCATGGTCTGATCCAGGCGAACAAGCGCCGGCTGATGTGCCTCAGCATGTTCTGGCATTTCCTCGACGTCATCTGGATCGGCGTCTTCACCTTCGTCTACCTGTTGGGAAGCCTGCGATGAGCGATGCCGCCAATCACGACGCCGCGCTGCACGCGCACGGCGACACTCACGGTCACGGCTCCCGCCTTGGCTATCTCACCGGCTTCGCGTTGTCGGTGCTGCTGACGGCGATCCCGTTCGGGCTGGTGATGACCGGCGCCATTTCCGACGCGAAGATCACTGGGCTGATCGTGATGGCTCTCGCGATGGTGCAGATTGTGGTCCACATGGTCTACTTCCTGCACATGGACGCGAAGTCGGAAGGAGGGTGGACGATGATGGCGCTGATCTTCACCGTCGTGCTGGTCGTCATAGCGCTAAGCGGATCGCTATGGGTGATGTACCACCTCAACACCAACATGATGCCGATGTCCGCGCACGACATGAGCCAGATGCCGTGACGGCCGGCAGCGCGCGTCCACCGCGATCGTGGCGCGCGCTGGCCGCGATCGCGGCGCTGGGCCTCGTCGCGACGCTGGCCTTTGCAGGGCTCGGCGCGTGGCAGGTGGAGCGGCGCGCCTGGAAGCTCGGCCTGATCGCGCGGACCAGCGAGAGGTTGGCCGCCGCGCCCGTTCCGGTGCCCGGTCCGGCAGAGTGGGGGAGGGTGACTAGGGCGCACGACGAGTATCGCCGCGTCAGCCTTAGCGGGCGCTACATCGGCACGGCGCGAGCCTTGGTGACGGCATCGACGGAAGACGGGCCTGGCTTTTGGGCGATGACGCCGCTGCGTGAAGACCGCGGCTTCGTGGTGCTGGTCAACCGCGGCTTCGTTGCCTCAGCTTCGCAGGGCCCAGCGCCGACAGGCAAGGTGCGCGTCCTCGGCTTGCTCCGCATCACCGAACCGGGTGGCGACATGCTGCGCAGCAATGACCCCGCCGCCGGTCGCTGGTATTCGCGCGACGTCGCCGCGATCGTCGCCGTCCACCACCTCGACCGCGTGGCGCCGTTCTTCGTGGATGCGGACGCGGCCCCCAACCCTGGTGGCTGGCCCAAGGGCGGTTTGACCGTGGTGACGTTCGTCAACAACCACCTCGTCTACGCGATCACGTGGTTCGCGCTGATGATGATGGCCGCGGGCGCGACGGCGTTCGGCCTGCGGTTCGAGTGGCACGGGCGCGCGCGCCGGTGAGCGTCATCGGTGCCGCACCGACACAAGCACACTGGTCGCCGGAGGCGGCGGGTGCCCGTAACATGGTGCAGCTGGTCCAGCTCCGCTGGGTGGCGGTGGCGGGGCAGCTCGTGACGATCCTCTTCGTGCGGTTCGCCATGGGCGTGCGGCTGCCGCTGGCGGCGATGCTGGCGATGACGTCAGCGGTGCTACTGCTGAACCTTGTCAGCCTCGTGCTGCTGCGGCGTGGGCGCGCGACCTCCAACGCCGCGCTGTTCTTCGCCCTCGTCCTCGACGTCGCCTCGCTCAGCGTGCAGCTCTTCCTGAGCGGGGGCGCGACCAATCCGTTCGTGTCGCTCTATCTGCTTCAGGTCGTGCTCGGAGCGATCCTGCTCGACATGTGGTCGGCGGTCGCGATCGTTATACTGGCCAGCGCGTGCTTCGCGCTGCTGGTGGCTTCGTATCGCCCGATCGAACTTCCACCCTCGCTCGCCAGCCGTCTCGCGGTGCTCAACGTGGCGGGTGCCTGGATTTGCTTTGTCCTGATCGCCACCCTGCTTGTGCTGTTTGTCACGCGGATCAACCGAAATCTACGCGCCCGCGACGCGCATCTGGCCGACCTGCGCCAGCAAGCGGCGGAGGAGGATCACATCGTCCGCATGGGGCTGCTCGCATCGGGCGCGGCGCACGAGCTCGGGACGCCACTCGCTTCGTTGGCGGTGATCCTGGGCGACTGGCGGCACAGCGCCGCGCTCGCGCACGATCCCGAACTGCTCGCCGACGTGGGCGAGATGCAGGCCGAGGTGGGGCGGTGCAAGGCGATCGTGACGGGCGTGCTGCTCGCGGCGGGCGAAGCGCGGGGCGAGGCGCCCGCCGCCACCACGCTCCGCCGTTTCATCGACGATCTGGCGGCCGACTGGAGTTCCGGACATGCGGCGACGCGGCTCGCGTTCGACGACGGACTTGGCTGCGACCTGCCGATCGTCGCCGACACCGCGCTGAAGCAGGTGATCTTCAACGTCCTCGACAATGCCGCGGAGGCGTCGCCCGAGCGCATCGCCCTTGCCGTCTGCCTCGCGCGCGACGATCTGATGGTGACCGTCCGAGATTTCGGGTCCGGCTTCGCGCCGGACCAGCTCGCGAACTTCGGCAAGCCCTATGCTTCGAGCAAGGGGCGTTTGGGCGGGGGCCTCGGCCTGTTCCTCGTCGTCAACGTGATGCGCAAGCTCGGGGGACGCGCGGACGCATCGAACTCGGATGACGGGGGCGCGATCGTGAGGTTGACGCTGCCCTTGCGCGCGCTGGCCCTGGCGGGAGATGCGGATGGCGGATGATCCGTTGCTGGTGATCGTCGAGGACGATCGGGCCTTCTCGCGCACGCTCGCCCGCTCGTTCGAGCGGCGCGGCTATTGCGTCGCGGTGGCTGCCGGACATGCCGAACTGCTGGACCTGCTCGTGACGGCGACGCCCGACTATGCGGTGGTGGACTTGAAGCTCGCCGGCACGTCGGGGCTCGTCTGCGTCCAGGCGCTCCATGCTCATGATCCCGCGACCCTCATCGTCGTGCTGACGGGCTTTGCGAGCATCGCGACGGCGGTGGAGGCGATCAAGCTGGGCGCGTCGCAATATCTCGCCAAACCGTCCAACACCGACGACATCGAAGCGGCCTTCGGCCATGTCGTCGGCAACGCCGATGTCCCGCTTTCCGTCCGGTCGACCTCCATGAAGACGCTGGAGTGGGAGCGCATCCACGCGATGCTGGCGGAAACCGACTTCAACATCTCCGAGACCGCGCGGCGTTTGGGCATGCACCGACGCACGCTGGCCCGCAAGCTCGAGAAGCGGCAGGTCAGCTAAGCGCCTGACACGCTGGAAGGATGCCACCGCACCGATATTTACGGTCAGCGCACGACTTCAAGGGAGCCGCCACTCCCACGGTCGGGCGTGCGTCGGCAACGGGATGGCCACGATCCGCACCGCGTCGGCCTTATGGCGGATATCCCGGTTCTGTGCTTCGGGATAGGCGCATCGGCGTCCCCGATTACAGGAGCCGACCAGAGACGGAGATCAACAGGCGTCCGGTTCTGGGGAAAGGCCGAGGGCCGCCGAATGACGGTTTGTGGGTCCGAGCTGCCGAGGATGGTCGCGCGGCTTGACGGATCGTCCTACCCAAACCGTATCCGCTGGCGGTAAACACCGGCGACGTGCTCGCCCTTAGCGCCTGCTGGCGTGCATGTCCGGGCTGAAACGTGACGCCTGGAAAGCACCTGCAAGAAGCATATGCGTATTCACGCTTATGCCTAAAAGAGCCTATACGGCTTTGCGTGGCAGCATGCCACGTATGTCGTGAGGGGCAAGTGGCTCTGGGTGAAGCGATCCTGACGTGTCTGGTCGAGCAACCAATGAGCGGCTACGATTTGGCGCGCAGCTTCCAGACCTCGATCGGCTTCTTCTGGAAGGCCGATCACCAGATGATCTACCGGGAACTCGCCAAGCTCCGCGAGCGCGGCTGGGTCGAAGGCCATGAGGTGATCCAGAGCGGCGTCCCCAACAAGTTCGTCTATGCCATCCTGCCGGCCGGGCGCGCGGCGCTGAAGGCTTGGTCGGCGCGACCGGCGGAGCCGCCGACCTCCAAGGATGACCTTCTGGTGCGCCTCTACGCGTTGGGCGATGTCGACCTGGAAGCCGTGCGCATCCAGGTCGGCCAGCGGCTCGAATACCATCAGGCCCGGCTGGCTCGTTATGAGATGATCCTCGCCAAGAACTTCGCGGGCCGCCCGCTCGGTCCTCGCGAGATCGGCCGCCTGCTGGGCCTGAAGTTCGGACTGAAGCGCGAGCGCGCGAGCCTGGAGTGGTGCCAGGAGGCCCTGGACATCCTGCCGCGAGAGATCGGCGCCACGGTGACGGCGCTGCCCGCGTCCGCGCAGCGCCCCGCTTAGACCCGTCCTCACCGGAGCCCTTGACCATGCCCCTCCACGCCGCCGACCTTCGCGCCAAGCTGTCCCTGCCGGTGATCGCCTCGCCGCTGTTCATCATCTCCAATCCCGAGCTGGTCATCGCCCAGTGCAAGGCGGGAAACGGCCGATTTCAGGCGGCGGTAGCTTGCTCTCGATGTCGAGGTAGGGGTCGTGAGTACCTCCGGTTAGCGACATAGCAGCGCGTCTAATGCGGCACGTCGCCCATGATTGTCACCCGTTCCATGTGCCGCCGGGCGGGCCAGTAATCGGCTACCGGATAGTGCTGCGTCGCGCGATTGTCCCAGATCGCCACCGCGTTCGGCGTCCAGCGGAAGCGGACCTGGTACTCGGGCACCTTGAACCGGTCGAGCAGGTGGGCGAGCAGCGCCGCGCCTTCCGTCTCCTCCAGGCCGTCGAAGCGGCTGGTGAAGCTCGCGTTGACGAACAGCACGCGCTCGCCCGTCTCGGGATGGGTACGCACGATCGGGTGGTGCTGCGGCGGAAACTCGGCCGCCATCGCCGCGCGGCGCTCCGGTCCGATGCGGTCGCCGAAGTCGAACAGCAGGTCGTGAGTGGCGGTGCGGCCCTCGATACGCGCCTTCACCGCATCCGACAGGCCTTCGTAGGCTGCCGCGGCGTCCACCCACAGCGTGTCGCCGCCGGTCGCGGGCAGTTCGCGGGCGCGCAGCACCGCGCCCATTGAGGGCGCGGGCCGGAAGGTCACGTCGGCATGCCATTTGTCGAGTGTGCGGAAGCGGCGATCCCCGTCAGTGTCCTCTACCCGCCCGTCCGAGCCGCGGATATCGAGGATCTCAGGATGACCCGGCACATGGCCGATGACCGGATGGCCTTCGAGCTCACCCCAGACGCGGCCGAGCGCGAGGTGCTGCGCATGGCTGAGGTCGAGGTCGCGCAGGAACAGCACCTTGTGGCGCAGCAGCAGCGCGCGAAGCGTCGCGGCGAGATCCGGCGCGACCCGGTCGCCGATCACGAGCCCGCTCACCTCCGCGCCAAGCACCGGCCCGCAGGGAGCGACCGTCAGGCCGGTCGCAGCGACCACCGCCGCACCAGGATCGTCGAGAGCCATGAGATACCTCCGATGCAAAGGATGATCGCCAGCCGCCCGAGCTCGGCGCCGGCGAAGACGAGCAGGGTTCCGCAGGCGAGAACGACCGCGACGGCGATAGCGGTCCGTCCCGGCAGGCGAAAGCGTGACGGCGGCGCATCCCGGCCGCCCAGCCGCAACCCCGCACCGGCGCAGGCGAGGAAGATCAGCAGGCGCGACGCGCTGGAGGCCGCCAGCCCGCTGACGAAACTGCCGCTCAGCGCCAGCAGCACCGCGGCCGCGCCCGTCGCGGTGATGGCGAGGTCGGGCGTGCGGCGCCCGGGCGCCAGCGCGGCGAGCCGGCCGGGCAAGGCGCCCTGTCGCGCCAGCGCCAGCAGCAGCCGGGGCGCGGTGATCCACTGGCTGGCGAGCGTGCCGAGCACGATCAGCGCCGCGCCGCCGCTCGCCACCAGTCCGCCTGTCGGCCCGAGCGCCCGCGCCGCGAGGTCCTGGATCGGGTTGGCGCTGGTCGCGAGGCCGGGCACGCCGCGCAGGCAGGCGGCGAACAGCGCGCCGTAGAGCAAGGTCACGCCCGCCATGCCGCCGACCAGCGCCAGGGGAGCGATCGCCGCGCCGCCACCGCCTCGCCCGCCACCGCCGTCGGCCGCTCGAAGCCGACGAAGGCGAAGAACAGCAGCACCAGCGCGGTGGCCGGATGGGTCGGGCCCGCCGGCACCACGGCCGGCGCGACCGGCAGCGCCAGCCCGGCCAGCGCCACCGCCGCCAGGAGGCCGAGCTTGACGACGGTCAGCGCGGCGGCGCCCGTCGCCGAGCGGCCGGCACCCGCCATCGTGAAGCCGGTCAGGAATACGCCCATGCCGATCATCGCCGGAACTCGCGTACGGGCGCGACCAGATCGGCGAACAGGTTGAGGAGCGATGCCGCGGCCAGCACGGTCGCGGTCCAGGACAGCCAGCCGGCCGCGAACCCGGCCGCCTCGCCGAACGCCGCGCGGCAATATTCGACCGGGCCGCTCGGCGCCTCGAACCGCCCGGCCAGGTCCGCCAGGCAGAGCGTCACCGCGATCGACAGCGTGGCGGCGGCGGCGAGCACCCAGCCGGTCCGGTCGCCGGCCAACGCGAACACGCGTCCGGGAAGCCCGAGGATGCCGGCCCCCACCACGCCATTGAGCGTGAGCGCGGCGAGGCTCCAGCCCCGATCGCGCGGTCGAGCGTGACGGGCGCCAGACCTGACGTATCGACCAGGTCGCGCGTCACCTACGACGCGGCAGCATCGGCCGACGTGAAGAACCGGTTGCCCGGCCGCGCCAGCCCCAGATGATCGCGCAGCGTCGTGCCCTCATAGTCGGTGCGGAACAGCCCGCGGCGCTGAAGTTCGGGCACCACCTTGGTCGCGAAATCGTCGAGGCCCTCAGGCACATGCGGGAACATGACGTTGAACCCGTCGGACCCGCGTTCGTGGAGCCATGCCTCCATCTCGTCGGCGATGCTGGCGGGCGTGCCGACGAACGCGAGCCCGGCCTAACTGCCCGCCTTGGCTGCAAGCGTGCGGATCGTGGCGCCGTTAGCGCGGGCATAAGCGACCGTCCGATCGCGGCCCGATTTGCTCGCGTTGCTCTCGGGCACGTCGGGCAGCGGCCCGTCGGGATCAAACCCCGACACGTCGTAGTCGAGCGCGATCGACAGCGAGCGGATGCCGCTGTCGTAATGGACGAGGCTGTCGAGATGCGCGCGCCTAGCCTTCGCCTCGTCCACCGTGTCGCCGACGACGACGAAGGCCGCGGGCAGGATCTTCAGCGCGTCCGGATCGCGGCCGAGCGCGGGCATCCGGCCCTTCACATCGGCGTAGAACGCCTTGCCGTCCGCCAGCGAGCTCGCCGCGCCGAAGATCACCTCGGCGGTCTCGGCGGCGAGCTGGCGGCCGGCTTCCGATACGCCGGCCTGCACGATCACCGGCCAGCCCTGCACCGGCCGCGCGATGTTGAGCGGGCCGCGCACCGACAGGTGCGCGGCCTTGTGGTTCAGCACGTGGAGCTTGCCGGGATCGAAGAACACGCCGCTGTCGACGTCGCGCACGAACGCATCGTCGGCCCAGCTGTCCCACAGCCCGGTGACGACATCGTGGAACTCGCGCGCGCGGGCGTAGCGGCTGGCATGCTCCAGATGCAGGTCGCTGCCGAAATTGTGCGAGGTCTCGGGGTTGCCGGTGGTGACGATGTTCCAGCCCGCCCGGCCAGCGCTGATGTGGTCGAGCGAGGCGAAGCGCCGCGCGACATGGTACGGCTCGTCATAGGTGGTGGACGCGGTCGCGACGAGGCCGATCCGCTGCGTCACCATCGCCAGCGCCGACAGCAGCGTGAACGGCTCGAACGAGGTGGCGAAGGCGTCGAACTTCGCCGCCTCCAGCGTGCGGATCAGCCGGGTGATGCGTGCGAGGTTGAAGTTCGCGTCCGGCCACGCGCCCGGATAGCGCCACGCGCCCGTGTGGATCGAGATCGGGCGCATGAACGCGCCGAAATGAAGCCGCCGCGTCATCGGCGCGCCTCCGCCGGGCGACGATCGGGCGGAAGACGGGTGGCGGCGCCTCGACCAGCGTGTCGGGCGGGACGTCCCGCCGCAGCCACACGCCGCCGCCGATGCGCGAGCGCGCGCCGATCGTGACGCGGCCGACGATGCTGGCGTTGGCGTGAACCACGACCTCGTCCTGGATGATCGGATGGCGAGGAGCGCCGGACTTGTCGCCGAAAAGGTCGGGATCGCCGCCCAGCGTCACGCCCTGGTACAGGCGGACCCGGTGCCGCGGCACGTACAGCCGCCTGAGATGCGCGGGTCACGCCCTGGTACAGGCGGACCCGGTCGCCGATGATCGCCGTCCCGCCGATCGCGACGCCGGTGCCGTGATCGATGAAGAACGCCTCGCCACGACCGCACCGTGTCGAGACGGACCGCGGCAATATTGCGTTTGGAACCGGCTTGCACCACGCCGCACAGCGAGATGGCCTCGTCATTGTCTGGTGTGCAGCGGACGTCTAGCTGCTGCCATTAGGCAGCAGGCTGCACGGCCTACGGCCCTATGTCCTGAAACAGGCTGAATGACGCTCTGGAAGCGGGGGTATGGCTGGGGGCAGACTGAGATCAAACCTTACAGGAAGGTCGTAATTATAACATCGTAGGCCGCAAGGTCGGATCCCACCCTCTCCGCCACCGAGCTTCTGCCGTGGGCGCACCGCGCGAAAATGGTTGCCGCCGGGCGCGTTGCGGCTATCCGGACGAGGTGATCGTCTGGAGGTATCGATGTGACGGCCGAGCAACCCAGCGGACATATATGGCAGCCGGAGCATCTTCGCCTCGCGATGAAGGCGGCGGGCGTGGCGCTGTGGGCCTGGAACGTCGATACCGACCTGCTGACGATGGACGCGCGCGGCTTCGAGCTGTGGGGGATGGCGTGGAGCGACAGCGTCACGTTCGAGGAACTGTCGTCGCACATCCATCCGGCCGATCGCGACCGTGTCCGGGCGGCGTTCGCGGCGACGCGGGCGGTGCTCGGCGACTATGAGACAGACTTCCGCATCCTGATCGGGGACGAGGTCCGCTGGATCGCGGCGCGGGGGCAGGGCGAGGACGTCGGCATCGTCGGCCGGACGATGTTCGGCATCTTCCTCGACGTCACCGGACGCAAACAGGCCGAAGAGGGGCACGAGCTGCTTGCCGGCGAGATGAGCCATCGCGTCAAGAACCTGCTCGCCATCGCATCGGGGCTGACGACGATCACGTCACGCTCCGCGACCAGCATAGGAGACATGGCGACCGAGCTGACCGGACGCCTGACGGCGCTGGGGCGCGCGCACGATCTGGTCCGGCCGTTGTCCGCCGGCCAGGGCGCGGCCGCGCTGCTCGGCGATCTGCTGTCGATCCTGCTGGCCCCCTATGACGATCTCGGCGCCTTCAAGGGGCGGATCCGGGTCGCGGTCGAACGCGCGGGCATCGGGGAGAGCGCCGCGACGGGTATCGCGCTCGTCATCCACGAACTGGCCACCAACTCGATGAAATACGGCGCGCTGTCCGAGCCCACGGGGACGCTCGACATCACCAGCGCGACGGAGACCGACCATATCGTCCTGACCTGGCTGGAGCGAGGCGGCCCGGCGGTGATCGCTCCCGCCACGCCGGCCGGGTTCGGCAGCCAATTGGTGCAGCGGACCGTGTCCGGCCAATTGGGCGGGTCGATCCGTTACGACTGGTCGGAGGGCGGCCTGATCGTGACGCTGCGCATCAAGCGGTCTCGTCTGGCCTTGTGAGACCCGCTCGATGACGAGCTACCCTGGACGCTGAGCGGCTCTCCTCGAAACGGATCAGCCCGGACGACGGCCGCCACCGAGGACTCGCCGTCACCCGGGCTAAGATTCGGCTAAGAGCAAGTCTCGGCTGCCTGGTCGCGATGGATCGGAAATTATTGTGGCTCGAATGATTCTGCTAGACGACAAGCGCTCGGCACGGCGATGAGGATCGGCGTCCTCGAAACCGGCAGCCTGCCCGTCAACCTGGCCGAGACGCATGGGCGATACGACGCGATGGTGCGCGCGCTGCTGGGGCCGGGGCATGGCTACGTCACCTTCCGTGTCGTCGTGAACGAATGGCCGACGGACGCCGCATCGTTCGATGCGTTCGTCATCACCGGATCGTCGGCGGGCGTGAACGACGGGCTGCCCTGGATCGACGAGCTGGCGGCGTTCCTGCGCACCGTGCGCGGACGCGTGAAACTGATCGGCATCTGCTTCGGGCATCAGATCATGGCGCAGGCTTTCGGCGGGACCGTCGAGAAGGCGGCGCAGGGGTGGGGCCTCGGCCTGCATCGCTATGAGTTGCGCTGCCGGCCGGCCTGGATGGGTGATGAGGAGATCGACAGCGTCTCGGTCATCGCGTCGCATCAGGATCAGGTCGTCGCCGCGCCCGCCGGATCGACCGTCTTCGGCACGAGCGCGTTCACGCCGAACGCAATGATCGATTATGGCGACGGTGCGATCTCGTTCCAGTGCCATCCGGAGTTCGGCACGGACTTCGCCCGCGTCTTGATCGACGCGAATGGCGCAGCCGACCTGACCGTCGATCTCAAAGCCACGGCGCGGCGCTCGCTGGCGGCCGAGGGCGGCGCTGCGATCGTGCGCGGCTGGATCGATCGCTTCCTGAGGAGCTGATCCGGCGCGCCGTACGCCGGCGCGCCGCTTTACCCCAGGCTCTCCGGTCGCCCGGTGAGCGGCGGCAGCGCGTCCGCGCCGTCCTTCAGCGCAACGCCGGTCAGGCCCCGGGGGTGGGCCGCGCGCAGCAATCGCGCGACCGTATCGGCGGCGGCGGCATGGGACAGGCCGTGCGGCGGACGGATGTTCGACACGCAATTGCGCTCGCTGTCGAGGCGACCCGGCTGCGGCTGCCAGGTGAGATAGGCGCCGAGGCTGTCGGGCGCGCTCAAGCCCGGCCGCTCGCCGATCAGCACCACGACCAGCTCGACGCCGAGCCGCGCACCGATCGCATCGCCGATCGCGACCCTGGCCTGCCGCGCGACGACGACCGGCGCGATCCGCCAGTCGACCATCCGCTCGATCAGCAGCGCGGCGACCGACGCCGCATGCGCATGGACCGCCGTTGCCGACAGGCCGTCGGCGATCACGATCGCCAGCCTGTCTCCGGCCGCGATCAGCTTGCCCGCATCGTCTTCCCGGAGCGCCCGGCCGAGGTCCGGCCGGCGGAGGAAGGTCGCGCGATCGTCGGCGCGGCTGTGCACGGCGATGACCTCGCGGCCCAGCGCCTCCGCCAGGCCCGCCGTTTCGAGTTCGGTGTGGACGGCGTCGCGCGCGCGGCCATGGTCGAGCTCGAACGCCAGCAGCGCCGCTGTCGGCATCGCCGAACCGCTGCGCCCTAGGCGCACGCGCGCCCTCGTCAGCGACGCCAGCCGATCGGCCGGCGCCACGGGCTCAGTCATGGTGCGCCAGCGCTAGGATGCGCTCGCCGAGCGCGGGCACCGCCGCGTCGACGATCCGGCCGTTCGCCATCAGGCCGGTGTCGATCAGCCACCGCTCGAACTCGGGCGCGGGCGCGAGGCCGAGCACGTCGCGCAGGTAGAGGGCGTCGTGGAAGCTCGTCGACTGATAGCCCAGCATCATGTCGTCGGCGCCCGGCACGCCCATGATGAAGTTGACGCCCGCGACTCCTGCCAGCGTCAGGATCGCGTCGCTGTCGTCGCCGTCCGCTTCGGCATGGTTGGTGTAGCAGATGTCGAGCCCCATCGGCAGGCCGAGGAGCTTGCCGCAGAAATGATCCTCCAGCGCGGCGCGCAGGATCTGCTTGCCGTCGTAGAGATATTCCGGCCCGATGAAGCCGACGACGGAGTTTACGAGCAGTGGGCTGAAGGCACGCGCGACGGCATAGGCGCGCGCCTCGAGCGTCTGCTGGTCGACACCATGATGCACGTCCGCCGACAGGCACGATCCCTGGCCCGTCTCGAAGTACATGCAATCCTGCCCGACGGTGCCGCGGCAGAGCGAACGGGTCGCCGCCTCGCCCTCGGCCAGCAGCGCAAGATCGATGCCGAAGCCGCGGTTCGCCTGCTCCGTCCCGGCGATCGACTGGAAGCACAGGTCGATCGGCGCGCCCTGCCGGATCAACGCGATGGTCGTGGTGATGTGGGCGAGGACGCAGGTCTGGGTCGGGATGCCGCAGCCGTCGCGAACCCGGTCGAGCAGGCGAAGCAGCGCCGCGGTCGCCTCGACATGATCGCCGGCGGGATTGACGCCGATCACCGCGTCGCCCGCGCCCATCAGCAGCCCGTCGAGGATCGAGGCGACGATGCCGGCGGGATCGTCCGTCGGGTGGTTCGGCTGCAATCGGGTCGATAGCCGCCCCGGCAGCCCCAGCGTTCCCCGGAACCGGGTGACGACCCGCACCTTGCGCGCGACGGCGATCAGGTCCTGGTTGCGCATCAGCTTCGAGACCGCGGCCGCCATCTCGGGGGTGATGCCGGGCGCGGCCGCCGCGATCGCCGCCCCATCCGTCGCATCGTCGAGCAGCCAGTCGCGGAATGCGCCCACCGTCAGATGGGCGATGGCCCGAAACGCCGCCGCGTCGTGGCGGTCGACGATCAGTCGCGACACCTCGTCGCTCTCGTACGGCACGACGAGGTCCTGAAGGAACGTCGGCAGCGGCACGTCCGCCAGCGCCAGCCTCGCGCCGACGCGATGCTCGGCATTGGCCGCGACGAGCCCTGCCAAGTCGTCGCCGGAGCGGAACGGGCTCGCCACCGCGAGCAACGCGCGCAGCCCGTCAAAGCGGTGGCGGGTACGCCCAAGGTCGGCATGGTAGCTGGCCAGAGTCACCTCGCTCGCTTGGGAGTGGACCGATCGTGTGCGCCCTTATGACAGGGCCTCGGCCGCCGTAGAAGCCGCGTTCTAGACATACGAAGCCGACGGCACCGCGTCGGGCACGGACACGGCTTCGGCGTGCCGGGATGCGGCCGCCTCAAGCCAGGCCGCGCCGTTCGGCCGGCCGCGCGTCGAGCCGTCGCTGCGCGTCGGCACGCGGCCGTACACCGGCAGGTCGCGCTCGGCGGGCGCACCACCACCGAACATCGCGGCGATGTTGCCGTAGGTCGACGGATCACGCCCGTCGAGGCTCAGCCGATCGTTCAGGTAGCAGGTCGTGGCCCAGGCGGTGGCCGGATCGGGCGTCATCGCGATGATCCGCTTGCCCCAGTACATGCGCAAGTTGTTGTGCATCCAGCCATCGATCAGGAACTGCTTCTGGCAGGCGTTCCAGGTCTCGTCGCGCGTTTCGCCCCGCAGCATCGACGCGAGGGTCTCCAGCTCGAAGCGGCGGTCGCTCGCGTGCGCCGCCAGCGTATCGACGGCCCACCCGGTGACCCGGCCGTATCGCTCGGGAGCGGCAAGCTCGCGCGCCTGATAGTGGAACCACTCGCGCCATCCGAGCAGCTCGTCCGCGAACTTGGCCTTGTGCTGGCCGCCCGCACTCGTCGCCGCGACCGCCGCCATCACCTCGCGCGGGCCGAGCACGCCGAAGTGAAGGTAAGGCGACAGTCCGCTCGCGCCCTGCTCGCGCGTGGCGTCGTTGCGATTGGCGGCGTAGCCGGGCAGCACCGCGCGGGTCAGCCGCTCGAGCTGCGCCAGCGCTCCCGCACGGCCGGCGGGGAAGGCGGCGCTGACGCCGAGCGTGTGATCGATCGTCAGGCCGGCGACCAGCGCATCCAGGTCACCATCGGCATGGTCGTCGAGCCTGTGCGGCGTGAACGGCAGTGGGCCGGCGTAGGGCGCGACCTCCGCCGCCTCGTCCACACCGTCCAGCCAGGCGGCGCGCTCCAGCTCGTGCCGACGCAGGAAGCGCGATCGGCTGGCGATGCCGTCGCCCAGCACCGCGGGCGGGACCAGGCAGGCGGCGTTGACGGCGTAGACCGCGACCTCGGCGCGCGCCGCCACGCGCTCCGTCTGCCAGCGGGCGACGAAGGTCGGCTGATCCTCCGCGACGACCGCCGCCGCCTGGGCGCCGAGGCGATAAACGAGGCCCTTCTGGCGCGCGTCGGCCCGGTCGACGTGCTGGACGCAGGCCAGTCCGCGGGCCCGGCAGCCAAGGCCCAGGTCACGGCTCGCGCTCAGGATGAAATGGTGCAGCCGATCGGAGGCATAGGGATAATCCTCGCGCACGCCATGATAGACGAGCACCGGCAGGTCCAGCGCGTTGCCCAGCCGCACCGCCGCGTCGATGACCGGGTTGTCGCCCGACCGCAGAGCCTGCTGGAGCCAGCACAGGACGTACCGTCCGCCGGGAGCGGTGTCACGGTCGTTCAGCCGGCGTACCCGCGGTGCCTCACGCCAACGGGCCAGCGCGTTGGGCAGCCCGGTCGTCACCATCCCATGCTGCCTGGTACACCCTTGAACGGGCCCGCGAGATCGCTGGTGATCCAGCCGCCGTAGAAACCGCCGGGCTGCGCGCGGACCTGTTCGCCGTCCACCAGGCAATGGTCCAACCGGTCGGCGTAGAAGGCGATGTGGTCGCGCATGGCGGCGAAGGGCTGGGTGGGCGCGGGATAGCTCCAGCCGACATCGCGCAGCACTTCGCCGCCGACTTCCAGGTGCCAGTATACCGCCTCGCCCTTCCACTCGCAGAACGAGCGGCGCGGGGAAGCGCGCAGCAGGCCGGGGGCGATGGAGTCGGGCGGCAGGTACCAGCTCGGCGGATGGCTGGTCTCGAGCACGCGGAATGCAGCGCGGGTGTCGGCGACCGCGACACCGCGATGCTCGATGCGGACGTGCCGGGTGCTCGGCCGGGCGATGGCGGGGCGCGGATAGTCCCACACGCTTTCCTGGCCGGGGCCAACCGGGTCGGGGCGCGGCCTCACGCCCGCGCTTCCCGCCGCCGCATCCAGCGTTGCATCCGAGGACGCACGCGCAGGAATCGCCCGTAGCCTCGTTCGAGCAGCGCCAGAACGACAGGATTGCGAGCCGCAAGGCCGAGCGGGCGAAGCAACGGGATGGCCCGCCACATCGCCGCGAAAGCCGCCGCTCCGGACAGCATCCGCCCGTTCCCGTCTCCGTCGTCCTCGCGGGCATGGAAGCGCGCCAGCAGCTCGGCGCGGTTCAGCGGGCACGTGGCGGCCGGATCGGTGGCATCGACGAAGGTGATCGCACCCCGGCGATCCAGTTTCCGCATGAAGGCGATCTCGCGCGCGCAAAGGGGGCAGGCGCCATCGTGCCAGACGGTGACGCGACTCATGCGTCTGACGATCCACATAGCGGGATGAACCGCACCTCGCGCATCGCGCCGGCTGAAGCATGTTTTGACGGGGTCACCATCCCGTCTAAGCGCCGCTCGCGGCCTGACGTTCCCTGTTCGGCTTGAGCAGGGTCGTCGCCGAACTCGATGTCGCCTCGTCCGAAGCATCACCGAGCTGGCCGGCCCTGCAACCCTTGTCGCGAACGCCGCCCGCGGGCAGGGGCGGCGGTGGTCTCACTCACAGGAGGACGCGTGCGCATCGGGATCATCGGCGCCGGCCTGGCCGGCCTTTCGTGCGCGACGCTGCTGGCGGAGCAGGGACATGCGCCCGTCCTGTTCGACAAGGGCCGGGGGCCGGGTGGGCGCATGTCGACGCGGCGGCTCGAGACGCCGCTCGGCCCTGTGTCGTTCGATCATGGCGCGCAATATCTGACGGCGCGCGATCCCGCATTCGTCGCCCAGGTCGAACGCTGGGCCGCCGCGGGCCATGTCGCGCGATGGTCCGCGGCCGGGGACGACGCGTGGGTCGGCGTCCCGGCGATGAGCGCGCCGGTGCGTGCGCTGTCGGCGGACCTCGACGTCCGATGGCAAGCGCGGGTCGACGAGATCGGGAGGGAGGGCGACCGCTGGGCGTTCCATGGCCAGGACGTGGCGGCCGAGCCCTTCGACGCCGCGATCGTGGCGGTGCCGGCCGAGCAGGTCGCGTCGCTGGTCGGCACGCACCGGCCGGATTGGGCAGCGCACGCGATCGCGACGCCGTCCGATCCCTGCTGGACGGTGATGGCCGCCTATGGCTCGCGCCTGCCGATCGGGCCCGACCGCATCACCAACCCGGGGATCATCGCCTCCGCCGTGCGGAACTCGGCGAAGCCCGGCCGCGACGGCGCGGAAGCCTGGGTGCTGCAGGCATCGGGCGACTGGTCGGCCGCGCACCTGGAGGAGCGGCTGGACGTCGTGGAGCGGTTCGTGTTGGAGGCCTTCGACGCGCTCGCGCACGTGGCTCTTCCCGCTCCGGAGGTCACCAGCGTGCATCGCTGGCGCTACGCCAAGTCCGGCCGGTTGGGGCAGGATGTGCTCTGGGACGCATCGCGCCGGCTCGGCCTGTGCGGCGATTGGCTGATCGGCGGCCGCATCGAGGCCGCCTGGCTGTCGGGCAGCCGACTCGCGCGATCCATGGGCGCGTCATGACGCCCCGTGAGATGGCAGACACGAGAATGACGAAGCACCACGGTGCAGCGACATGATCACAGCAGGAGCATGAATAAAAAAGCGCGCTTAATAAACGGCTTTCCCACTTAAAGATAAAGCGGATTGCCGAGCCGGACAAAACGGCGCGCAGCTCAGACGTGTCTGCGCATCAACTCGATACATAGGTGAACGATAGGGAATTATCCTGCGGTGCGGCCTTCTGCTTGGCCGAAACCGCCGCTATCCGGCCCGCCACCAACGGGAGATAGTGATGACAGAACGCGTCGGGGTCGCAGTGATCGGCCTCAACGGAGCGGTGGCGACCACGGCCGCCGCGGGCGTGGCGATGATCCGCGCCGGCTCCAACGACTTGTCGGGCTTGCCGCTCGCCCGTCGCAGCATCGAGGGCATGGCCGCGTATCGCGACCTGTATTTCGGGGGATGGGACCTCTCGCACGACGATCTCGCCACCGCTGCGCTGCGCCACGGGGTGATCGGCGACAAGGAACTGTCGAACGGCGCGTCGAGCCTGTCCGGCATGAAGCCGTGGCCGGCCGTCGGCTCGACGGACTTCTGCGCGAACATCGACGGCGCCAACAAGATCGCCGCCCCCGGCCATCGCGCCGCCGTGGAGCGTATCCAGGCGGACCTCGCCGGGTTCAAGCAGGATCAGGGCCTCGACCGCGTGGTCATGGTCAGCCTCGCGTCCACCGAGCGCAAGGCGGATCTGGAGGCGGATGCGCTGTCGTCGCTGGACGGTTTCGAGCGCGGGCTCGACGCCGACGACGCGGCGATCAGCCCGGCGATGCTCTATGCCTATGCCGCGATCGACGCCGGCGTGCCCTATGCCAATTTCACGCCGTCCGTCGCCGCCGATGTCGCCCCGCTCGCGGAGCTTGCCAGGACCCGCAACGTCGCGGTCGCGGGCAAGGACGGCAAGACCGGCCAGACGCTGCTGAAGACGGTGATCGCGCCCGCGCTGCGCGACCGAGCGCTGCATGTCGACGGTTGGTTCTCGACCAACATCCTCGGCAATTCGGACGGTCTGGCGCTCGACGATCCCAAGAGCCTAGCCTCCAAGGTCGGCACCAAGAAGTCGGTGCTCGACCAGATGCTGGGCTATCCGGTCGAGGATGACATCATCATGATCCATTATTACAAGCCGCGCGGTGACGACAAGGAGGCCTGGGACAACATCGACATCACCGGCTTCCTCGGTCAGAAGATGCAGTTGAAGCTGAACTTCCTGTGCAAGGACTCGGTGCTGGCCGCCCCGCTCGCGATCGAGATCGCCCGCTGCCTCGATCTCGCGCAGCAGCGCGGGCAGTGCGGCGTGCAGGAGCAGCTGGGCGTTTTGCTCAAGATGCCGCAGACGGCCGGCAACTACGATCCGATCCACGCCTTCAACGAGCAGCAGCTGATCCTCGATCGCTGGCTAGAAGACGGCGAATGAGGCTCGACGCGGCGGCCCTGCCGCTGCTGCGCGAGCTTGGCGACATCAAGCGCATCCGGTCGGCGGAGCGCGACGGATCGATCGCGGAGCGGCTGTTCGCGAGCGGATGGGCGACGCTGGTCGCGGGCGAGGCGGTCGAGGCGGTGATGCTGCGCACCGTCGCCGCCGCGCTCGCCGCGGCCCGGCTCGGCGACCTCGACCGGGCGACGCTGTCCGAACTCGGCCTGACGCACGACGAGGCGACGGTCGTGCTGGGGCGCGGGTTCGACGAGGTCGCGGGCCTTCTGGACCCGGCGCTCGCCGTGCGCTTGCGCGGGACTCTGGCGGAGATCGCGCCGGCAGCCGGACCGATCCCGCATTTTGCAAAGCGACTGGCCGATCAGCCACGCGCGGGCGTCACCTGCCCCGGCCGGCCACGCCTGCTGCTCCAGCCGCCCGAGAACCATGCCGAACATTGCCTGATGGTGGCGGTGTACGGCGTGATGGCCGCGCCTGGCTATGCCGCCGATCCGGCGGAGGTGTTCCTCGCGTCGATGGCGCATCATTTCCACAACGTCGCGATGCCCGACGCGGGCTTCACCGGCGAGGTGTTGCTGGGCGACCTCCTCGATCGCGTCATCGTCGCGGCACGCGAGCGGGTGATCGCCGGGCTGCCGGCGATGCTCGCGCAGCAGACGCGCGCCGTCCTTCGGCCGATCGCCGGCGACCGGACGCCCGCGGCACGGGCCTTTCACGCCGCCGACGTGCTGGACCGCGTGCTGGAGATCGAGCAGCACCTGCGCGCCGCGTCCGCGACGATGGACGGCGTGCTCCACACCTACGAGTTGGTCCATGCCGGGCCGGTCAAGGCGTTCCACGACACGGTGCTGGCGAAGGTCGGCCTGCTGTGACCTTGCGCTCGCCGACGACGGGGCGACCATTGGTCGCCGACACGCCGCATTCGCTGGCGGCCGACGGCGAGCGCTGGCCGGTGGTGGATGGCATCCCGTATCTGCGCACGGACAGCGAGGGGCTGGTCGCGGTGGCGCTCGACCATCTCGACGCCGGGTGCCCGGACGACGCGCTGGTGGCGCTGTTGACCGACCAGGACGCGTGGTGGACGGGCCCCGCGACCGATCTGGGCGAGCTGAAACGGCTGGTGCGCGAGCGTGATACGGTGACGCTGCGCGAGGCGATGGCGCTGTTGCGGTTCGGCCCGGTCGCCGATTACTTCGCCTATCGCTGGTCGGACCCGACGTATCTCGCGGGGCTCGCGCTGCTGGAGGCGCACTGGCGGACGCCCGCCACCGCGTTCGAGCTCGCCTGCGGCATCGGCCATTACCTCCGCGAGCTCACCCGCGTCGGCGTCGCCTGCACCGGCGCGGACGTGGTGTTCGCGAAATGCTGGCTCGCCAAGCACTGGGTCGCGCCCGATGCCGACTATGTCGTGTTCGACGCCGCCGTGCGCTGGCCCATCGAAGGACGCCGGTTCGACCTCGTCCAATGCCATGACGCCTTCTATTTCCTGCCGGCCCAGCCGCTGATGGCGGCGCGGTTGCGGGACGCGGTCGCGGCCGGCGGAGTGCTGGCGGTCAGCCATGTGCACAACCAGGCGGTGGCGGGCGGCGCGTCGGGTCCGGCGCGCGCCGGCGCCGAGTGGGCGCGGATGTTCCCCGACGCCGCCGTCTTCGACGAGCGCCAGCTGAGGCGCGCGCTGCTCGCCGCCGACGCGCCGCTGGCGACCGGCTGGTCGGACGATCCGGCGATCGAGGCCTGGTCGCTGGTCGAAGGGGCGGGGGCGCCGAGTTCGCTCGCGGGTGGTCTCGTCATCCCCGCTGACGGCGCGACGTTGCTCCCCAACCCGCTACTCGTCGACGGTTCGCCACGCTGGCCCTCCGAGCGGTATCGCGCCGACTATGCGGCAGGCTGCACGTGGACCGGCACTGCCGGCGATCCCGCGCGGACGCGCCGCCTCGTCGATCTGCCAGCGCGATGGTGAGCGACGTGCGCCCGGTCCGTTGGGGCATCGCCGGCTTTGGCTGGGTCGCGCGCGATTACATGGCGCCCGGGATCGAAGCCGCGGGCGGCGAGCTGGTCGCGATCGCCGACCCGTCCGCGACCGCCCAGGCGAGTGCGATGTCCGCCGGCCTGCTCGCCCATGACGACGTCGAGGCGATGCTGGCGGCCGGCGACATCGACGCGCTCTATGTGGCGACGCCCAACAATCTTCATCTGGCGCCGGTCCGCGCTGCCGTCAGGGCAGGCGTCCCGGTGCTCTGCGAGAAGCCGATCGCCGCGACGCTCAGCCAGGCCGAAGAACTCGCCACGTGCGTGACGGGGCATGTGTACGGCACCGCCTTCGACCAGCGCCACCACCCCGCGCACCGTGCGATGGCCGACGCGATCCGGGGCGGCGCGATCGGCCGGGCGATCGCGGTGCGGATCGTCTACGCCTGCTGGGTCGACCCGCTCTGGTCGCCGGACGGGGCGGGCGCGGGGACGTGCAACTGGCGGTCCGACCCGCAATCCGCCGGCGGGGGCGCGGTGATCGACCTTGCGCTCCATGGCCTCGACCTGGCGGAGCTGCTGCTCGGCGAGCCGCTGGACCGGCTGCACATCGCCCTGCAACGGCGCATCCACGATTATGCGGTCGACGATGGCGGCATGCTGTGCGGCCGGACGGCATCCGGCGTGCTGTTCCAGAGCCACGTAGCGTATAATTGTGCCGAGCTGCTGCCGCGCCGCCGGCTGGAGGTGCTCGGCGAGGCGGGGCTCCTCGTCGCCACCGACACGATGGGCCAGACGGCGGGCGGCTGCGTGACGCTTCGGGATGGCCGGACGGGCGCGGAGACGCCGCTCGCCTTCGATGCCGAGCTTTCGCCCTTCACCGCGCAGGCCGCCGCCTTCGCCGCCGCCGTCCGCCATCGGCCGCATGACTTCTCGATCGACCGGGACCTTCGCCTGATGCGCCTCTTCGACGCCGCCTACCAACAGGCGCTCCCATGCCGCTGAGCTACTATGCGTGCGCCAACTGCGGCTTCTGGCAGCGGCACTTCGCGCCGCCCGATTGCCCCGTCTGTTCCGACACGCGCAACGACCTGCCCGAGGACGGCTGGCATTTCCTCCCCGAGACGCAGGTCGCCGCGACGCACGACGGCGACTTCCGCCAGGTGGCGGACGATCTGTGGGCGTTCACGACGACGCCGAACCTGGGCCTCGCCGGCACCGGCTGGCTGATCGTCCGGCCGGAAGGCAACATCGCCTTCGAAGCCGCGCCTTATCATTCCGCCCGGATGCTGACGAAGATCGCCGAGCTCGGCGGCATCCGCTTCCTCGCCGCCAGCCATGCGCACGGTTACGGCGCGCTGTTCCAGCTCCAGCGCGAGTTCGGGCCGGAGATGTTGGCGATCCACAAGGACGATCTGGCGATGACCAAGGCGTTCCGCGTCACGACGCCCTATGACGACGTGCTCGAGATCGCCCCGGGCTACGTCCTCCACCATGTCGGCGGCCATTACGAAGGTCAGGCCGCGCTCCACGACCGGCCGGGCAGGCGGCTGTTCTGCGGCGACATGTTCAAGATCAATCAGGACGAGGCCGGAAGGAGCCACGCCATCTCCAGCCACAAGGCCTATCACAAGGACATTCCGCTGACACATAACGAGGTGCGTCACTATCGCGACGTCATCGCCCCGCTCGCCTTCGACGCGGTCCTGACGCCGTTCGAATATGCGCCAGAGGTCGACCGTGACGTCGCGGTCGCGGCGCTGGACGAGGCGCTGACCCGCCTGCCGGGCGTCAAGCGGCTGCCCCTGGGGGAGCGGGCATGAGGCGGGTCACGGTCAACGACTTGCCGGACGGCCTAGGCGCCGCGGCCAACCGGTATCTCGACGTGTTCCCGGCGGGCGAGGTCTGCGGCTTCCCGATCACCGCGATCGACCGTGTCGGCATCCCCGTGTGGGTCGTCGCCTTGTTCCCGGAGACGCCGGACCTCGCCGGCATCATGCCCTATGGCGTGGGCTATGGCGCGAGCGACGAGGCGGCGATCCTCGGCGCGCTCGGGGAGATCGCCGAGATGGTCTGGCCGACGCTCACCCTGTCGGCGCGGCCCAAGACGCGCGGGAGCCATGCCGAGCTGGCGCGGAGCCTCGGCGCGCGCGCGGTCGCCGATCCGCTGACGCTGTGCCTCCCCGCCGGCTCGGCCGTCGACGGCGACACCGCGCTCGACTGGGTGGAGGCTCGGCGCTGGGCGGACGGCTCGAGCGTTCTGGTGCCGATCGACCTTGCGGCCTATTCGTCCAAGGAGCTCGCGACCGGTTACCGACCGTTCACCACGATCATCTCCAACGGCATGGGCGCGGGACCGGACCTCGACTGGGCGATCGGCCACGGGCTGTGCGAAATCCTTCAGCGTGACGGCAACGGGCTGCTGTTCCGCGCGCTCGATCGCGGCGTCGGGCTTGCGCTTCCGGCGACGGTGCCGGCCGAAGCGGCCGAGCTGATCGCGCGCTTCGTCGCCGCGGGCATCCGCGCCATGCCGAAGTTCGCGACGGACGAGTTCGGCATCGCCAACGTCTACTGCATGGGTGTCGACGAGGCGGCCGAGCCCGCGGTGCCGATCATGGCGACCGGCTGCGGCGAGGCCGCGCATCCCGACGCCGCCCAGGCCCTGACCAAGGCGCTCGCCGAATATGCCGCCAGCCGCGCGCGAAAGGCATTCGCGCACGGGCCGATGGACCTGGCGGAGACCTTCGCGCCCGACGGGTACATCCCGCGCTTCATGGCGCAATCGGGGGGAGCCGCGAAGTCGAGCGACGATCGCGCCTTCACCGAGATGCGGCGCTGGACGCGCACGGACGCCGCGACGTTGCGGGGCTGGCTCGCCGAGACGATGCTCGCGGAGCGCTCCACCCGCGACTTCTCGACGTTGCCGCGCAATGACGTGCCCGACGGCAGGTCGCGCGGCACGCTCGCCCGCGCGGCGGTGGAGGCGGCGGGCTTCGACATCCTCTATGTCGACATGTCGCCCGCGGATCGCAGCATCGCCGTGGTCAAGGTCATCGTTCCCGGCATGGAGGTGGAAACCATGAGCTATTACCGTATCGGCGAGCGCAACGTGCGCAAGCTCCTCGATCTGGACAGTCCGCTGATCGGCTTCGAGGCGGGAGAGGGTCGCCGGCCCGCCCGGCTGACGGACGACGCGATCGCGCGGCTCGGCGGCCAGCCCTTCTTCGACACCGCCGCCGCCGATGCCGCGGTGGGCCCGCTCTATCCGCTCTATCGCGAGCCGGAAGCGCACCATGTCGCCTGGGCGGAGGCGCATCGGTGACGCTCCGTTTCGCCTACAACACCAACGGCGCCGCCAACCACCGGCTCGACGACGCGATCCGGTTGATCGCCGACGCGGGCTACGACGGCATCGCCCTCACGCTCGATCACCACCATCTCGATCCTCTTGCCGACGGCTGGGCGCGCGAAGCGGAACGGGTGGCGGCGCTGCTCCGCTCGCTGAGCCTCGGCGTGGTGATCGAGACGGGCGCTCGCTATCTCCTCGATCCGCGCGACAAGCACGAGCCGACGCTGGTCACCGCCGATCCGGACGGCCGCCGCCGCCGCGTGGCCTTCCTGCAACGGGCGACCGAGATCGCGGCCATCCTCGATGCAGAGACGGTGTCTTTCTGGGCGGGCGTTCCCAAGGCCGGCGTCGACCCGCGCGATGCGCTCGCGTGGCTCGACGCCGGTCTCGCGCAGGTCACCGACCATGCCAACCGCGCGGGCATCCCCGTCAGCCTGGAACCCGAGCCGGGCATGCTGATCGAGACGGTCGAGGATTTCGCCGCTCTCGCCGTGTCCCACCCGACGCTTCGTCTGGCGCTCGACACCGGTCACTGCCTCGTCACCGGCGAGATCGAGCCCGACGCGGCCGTGCGCCGTTTCGCCCCCAAGCTCGGCACGGTCGCGATCGAGGACATGCGTCGCGGCGATCACACGCACCTGCCGTTCGGTCAGGGGGACATGGACGTGCCTGCCATTCTGACCGCGTTGCAGGAGATCGCGTTCGACCGGCTGGTCTGCGTCGAACTGTCGCGAGAGAGCCCGCGCGCGCACCAGGCGATCCCGGAGGCGATCGCGTACCTTCGGCATCACCTGCCGGCGCGCTGATGCGCATCTGCTTCGTCTCCCGCCGGTTCCTGCCCGCGATCTCGGGCATGTCGATCTATGCGATCAACCTGCTGCGGCAGCTCGTCGCGGCGGGGCACGACGTGACGATGGTGAGCCAATATTACGGCGATCCGGCGCGCGCGCGCGTGTACGGCGGCGGGCCGCCGCCGCCCGTGGCGGGCGTCCACGTCGTCGGGCTGGAAGCGTTGGGAGAGCAGGACGGCGGCGACTTCGAGCGGGACATCGACGTCATGATCGCGACAATCGTCCGCGAGCACGCGCGGCGACCGTTCGACGTGATCCACGCGCAATACGGCTACCCGACCGGCTGGGCGGCGATGATCGCCGCGCGCCGCCTGCTGCTGCCCTGCGTGGTGTCGATCCAGGGTGGCGATGGTCACTGGGTCGGCTCGTGCTGCGAGACGCATCGGCTCGCGATGGTCCGCGTGCTCGATCACGCCGGCGCGTTGCTGATCGGCGGCAGGAGCTTCGCGGACGCGGTGAGCGCGCGACTCGGCACGCCGCTCGACCGGTTCACGATCGTTCCGGGCGCCGTCGACACACAGCTCTTCACGCCCGGCGAGCCTGCATCCGGGCCGGTCCGGCTCCTCTATCACGGTCGCGTCGATCGCCGGAAAGGCGTGCTCGACTTCCTCCAGTCGCTCTCGGCTATGGCGGGTGACTGGACCGCGACGATCTCCGGCATCGGCCCGGACGTCGATGCCGCGCAGGCGCTCGCCGTGGCGCTGTCGCTCAACGACCGCGTCGCCTTCTCGGGCTATGCTGACTACGCCGCCGCGCCGGCGTTGTATCGCGCACACGACGTGTTCGTCTCGCCGACCTATGCCGAGGGGTTCTCGAACACGATCCTCGAGGCGATGGCGAGCAGGCTTGCCGTCCTGTCCTGCCGGTCGGTTGGGGTGGTCGACTGCATCCGCGACGGGGAGAATGGCCTTCTGACCGAGCCCGGCGACGTGCCGGCGCTCGCCGCCGCGCTCGCTCGCCTGATCGCCGATCCCGGCCTGCGCGAGCGCCTCGCCGCCTCCGCGCTCGCCGAATGCCGCAGCGTCTACAGCTGGGAAGCGGTCGGCAGGCGGATCATGGCCGTCTACGAGGCGCTGCGCGGCAGACCACAGCGCGCATTCGACACAGACCTGCCGGTCACGCCCTGCCGATATCGCGCCGAGCCGCACCTGCTTTGAAGCTGGTCGCCGTCTCGCCGCATCTTGACGATGCCGCCTTCTCCGCGGGAGCGACCCTGGCGCAACGCGCGGCCGAGGGCTGGCAGGTCACGATCGCGACGTGCTTCACCGGCACCGTCGCACGGCCGCAGGGATTCGCGCTCGCCTGCCAGCTCGACAAGGGGCTGTCGCCCGACGTCGACTATATGGCGCTGCGCCGGCAGGAGGACCTCGACGCCTGCGCGGCGCTCGGCGCGACGGCGATCCATCTGCCGTTCCTGGAGGCGCCGCATCGCGGCTATGCGTCGGCGCCGGAGCTGTTCGCCGGTCGCCGCGCCGACGATCAGGTCGTGGTGGAGCTGACGGCCTCGCTGTCGCGGCTTCTCTCAGACGTCGAACCCGACGTCGTCATGGGACCGCTCTGCCTGGGCGACCATGTCGATCACCACATCGTCCGCGACGCGCTGACCGCAGTCGTCGGCGCGCGATCGCTGCTGCTCTGGGAGGATTGGCCCTATGCCGATCGTGCGGCGAGAACGGCGGAACCGCCGGTGATGACCGTCGACCTGGACAGCCACGGTCGCGCGAGCCGCTTGCGTGCCTGCCGCTGCTACCGCTCGCAGCTCGATTTCCAGTTCGGCGGCGCCGAGGCGCTGGCTCGGCGGATCGGGCACATCGAGCAGGAACGGTTCTACGGTATCGATCATCGGGGTCGCGCTCCGACGCGGGCTGCGTAGCCACGCGGCGATCGTGCGTCCGAATGTCTAAGGAATTGACCTTGCTGCCGAACAAAACACGGTGTGGCAGTCAAACCACCTGGTCCACGCGCGGTGATGCGGCTAGTCAACGCCGTACATGACGGTCGACGACAGAGTAGAAGCACGGGAGAGTCGACGCCTCGCGGCGCTGGCGCGCTACCGGGTGATGGACACCGCCCGCGAGAGCGGCTTCGACGAGCTTGCCCAACTGGCATCCGAGCTTTGCGGAACACCTATCGCGGTGGTGAACCTCATCGAGACGGGCCGGCAGTGGTTCAAGGCGGAAGTCGGGCTCGGCGTCGACTCCACGCCGCTCGAGACATCGTTCTGCGGTTCGGCGCTCCTCGAGGAGGAGTTCCTCCTGATCCCCGACGCGACCCTGGACCAGCGGTTCGCGTGCAATCCGCTGGTGACGACCGAGCCAGGCCTGCGATTCTACGCTGGAGCGTTGCTGAAATCGCCCGACGGTTTTCCGATCGGCACGCTGTGCGTGCTCGACTACCAGCCGCGCTCGCTGTCCGAACAGCAGCAGCGGGCGCTGCGGACCCTCGCCCGGCAGGTCATGGCGCAGCTCGAGCTGCGCCTCGCGGTGCTGGAGCGGGAGGAGGCGAATGCCGAGCTCGAACGCCGCGTGGCGGAACGCGCGGCCGAGGTGATCCAGGCGCAGGTCGAGCGTGACCGCCTTTGGGAAGCGTCGCCCGACCTCATGGTCGTGATCGACTTCGAGGGGGTGTTCCGCCGGGTGAATCCCGCCTGGACGACGGTGCTGGGCTATGCGCCCGATGAGCTGGCCGGTCACCACGTCAACGAGTTCGTGATAGCCGAGGATCGGTCGGCGACGGTCGATGCCTATGAGCTCGCCGCCGGCGGTGGCACGCTCAAAATGGAGAACCGGTACCGCCATAAGGAGGGATCGATCCGCTGGATCTCGTGGACGGCGGCGCCGGCAGGCGACATGACGTACGCGACCGGCCGGGACATCACCGCCGACAAGGAGCGGCAGGCCGAACTGGAGGCCGCGCAGGAGGCGCTGCGGCAGAGCCAGAAGCTGGAAGCGATCGGCCAGCTGACGGGCGGCGTCGCGCATGATTTCAACAATCTGCTGACCGTCATCCGCGGCTCGGTCGATCTCCTGCGCCGCGCCGATCTGACGGAGGCCAAACGCCTGCGCTACATCGATGCGATCGGCGACACGGCTGACCGTGCGGCGAGACTGACCGGCCAGCTCCTCGCGTTCGCGCGGCGTCAGGCGCTCAGCGCCGACCTCTTCGACGCGGGCGCCTCGCTGCAGGAGGTCGCGACCATGCTCCAGTCGATGACCGGATCGCGCATCGCGCTGTCGCTGCAGGTGCCCGACGAGCCGTTCTTCATCGTCGCCGACCGTAGCCAGTTCGACACCGCGATCGTCAACATGGGGATCAACGCCCGCGACGCGATGGATGGGGAGGGCCGGCTCGTGATCTCGACGGGTCCGGTCTCCGGCATCCCGCCCATCCGTGGTCATGCCGCGGTGGCGGGCGACTTCGTGGCGGTGACGGTCGCCGACACGGGGACCGGCATCGCGCCCGACCGGATGGACCGCATCTTCGAGCCGTTCTTCACGACCAAGGCGGTGGGCGAGGGGACGGGATTGGGCCTCAGCCAGGTGATCGGCTTCGCCAAACAGTCGGGCGGCGACATCAGGGTCGACAGCATGGTCGGCCGAGGAACCACCTTCACGCTGTACCTGCCCCGCGCCTATCCGAACGAAGCCGCCGGTGCCGAGCGGGCCGACATGCCGGAAAGCGTCGACGGCGACGGGCTGTGCGTCCTCATCGTGGAGGACAATCAGGACGTCGGCCGGTTCGCGACCGCCGCGCTGACCGAACTGGGTTTCGGAAGCGAGCTGGCGAGCGACGCCCATTCAGCGCTGGCGATGCTGGATCGTGACGCCGGTCGCTTCAACGTGGTGTTCTCGGACGTCGTGATGCCCGGAATGAGCGGCATTGAGCTTGGCGAACAGATCCGGTCGCGCTATCCCGACCTGCCCGTCATCCTGACCAGCGGCTACAGCCACGTCCTCGCCCAGAACGGCCATCACGGGTTCGAGCTGCTGCACAAGCCCTATTCCGTCGAGCAGCTGTCACGCGTGCTGCGCAAGGCGATCAGCTGGCAGGCGGCGCACCGGGGATGACGCGGGTCTAAGTCCTCGACGCCCGCCCGATGAGCGACGCCGGCGCTGGCTTGCTCGCTAAGACCGATCGCCGGCGCGGCCGCCGATGCCGCGTTCGCGAGCCCAGATGATTGCGGCGCTGCGACGGTTGACGCCGATCTTGGCATAGAGGCGCGACACGTGATTGCGGACAGTGTTGCCCGACAGGCCGAGCCGTCCGGCGATGCCCTTGTCGTCCAGCCCTTCGCACAATAGCTCCAGCACCTCGCGTTCGCGGCCGCTCAACTCGGCGGCGGCCGGCGCGGCCGCACCGCTGCCGCCGCGCAGCGTCGCGAGCTTGTCCATGATCGAGCGGCTGAACCAGCTCGCGTCCTTCATCACCGACTCGATCGCCTCGACCAGCTCGATCTCGCTATGGCGACGCGCGGTCACGTCCTGATAGAGCCACAGCACGCAGTGCTCGCCGCGCACGTCCACCGTCTCCGCGGAGACGAGGCAGTCGAGGGGCTCGCCCTCTCTAGGAAGGACGCGGACGTCGCAGGTGCGCACGCCGCCGCGCCGCGCGATTTCCTCTTCGGTGGACCGGCGCAGCGCGGCGTCGTTCCATAGCTGGATGTCGTCGGCCACGCGCCCGACGAGGTCGTGCGCCGCGTGGCCGGTCATGCGGCAGAACGCCTCGTTGACCTCGACGAACCGGTTCTCCGGCGTCGAGGTCACGGCCATGGCGACGGGCGCGAGCCGGAACATGGTCGTCGAACGATGCTCGCTCGATCGCAGCGCCTGTTCCGCTTTCCGCCGGGGATCGAGATCGGCGAAGGTGAACAGCATGCAGGGCTGTTCCGCCACCTCGATCGGCTGGCCGGCCAGGATCACGAACCGTGTCGATCCGTCCGGCAGCGGCAGCTCCGCCTCGACCTGGGGGATCGTCGCGCCGGCCGCGAGTCGCTCGGCGACATGCGCGCGACGCTCGGCCTTCGCGAGGATGTCCATGTCGCGCAGGTGACGGCCCTCGATCGCGCCGCGCGGACAGCCGCACAGCTCGGCGAAACCGGCGTTGACGCGGATGAACCGCTGATCCGACAGCCGCAGGATCAGCGCAGGCGCCGGATTGGCCTGGAACATCGCCTCGAACCGCGCTTCCGCGTCGTAGCGTTCGGACACGTCCTGGATCACCAGCGCCAGGCAATCGGGGTCGCCGCCGTCCTCGTCCATCACGACGTCATGCACCGTATGCGTCCAGCGCGGCTCGTTGGTGCCCATCGGCGCGACCTCGACCACTAAATCGGGGAAGCTCTCGCCCGCCAGCATCCGCATGATCGGGTATTCGCGCTTGGTCAGCCGATGATGGTTGCGGAAGCGCAGGCAGAACCGCTGGCAATAGTCGTCCGCGGTGGTGCCCAGCTCCTCGACCTTGACGATCCCGTGCATGCGCAGCGCGGCGGCATTGGCGCCGATGATGGCGCCAGACGGATCGACGAGGATGATCCCGGCGGTGAGGTCCGCCATCAGTTGCTCAAGGTGGCGCAGGGTCGGAGACGGGGGCCGGTTGCTGCGATCGTCGTCCATGTGGCAACAAGCGCGACGGGACCCCCGCGGTTCCTGCTGCGGAACAACGAAAGTACCAATGCGCCTGTGACATGCATACCAGGCGTGAACCATCGCCCGAAGCTGCCCGATGAACGGACGGTGGCCAATCGTGTTGATGCTCCCGAACTAGCGATCGCGCCGGCATCCCGCCGGGGCAGCGTGCAAGTCGGAGGACAACATGGGTCTCATCATTCTTCTCGTCGTCGGCGGCGTCGTCGGGTGGCTCGCCGGGCTGATCATGCGCGACAACAACGGCGTCATCCTCAATGTCGTGGTCGGGATTGTCGGTGCGATCCTGGCGGGCTTCATCGTCACGCCGCTCATCGGCGGTGCGCCGATCACCAGCGGGATCATCAGCATCGAGTCGATCGCCGTGTCGCTGCTCGGCGCGATCGTGCTGCTGGCGATCATCAACCTGTTTCGTCGCGGCACCGTTCGCTGAGCCGAGGCGTTCAGCGGCCGGGATCATAGTGGCCCTGCACCGGGCAACCAGCGTGATTCCCCCAGAGACATTATCGAGGAGAGACCAATGCACAAGCAGATCATCGCCGCCATCCTGGCGGCGACAGCGGCCACGGGCGCGTTCGCGCAGGCCGACACGGGATCGCACAACCCGGCGGTGAAGAGCGCCGCGGTGCACACGACGGCGACCGCCGCGACGGGCCGCAACTCGTTCACCGAGGCGCAGGCGCGCGGCCGGATCGCCAAGGCCGGCTACACCGGCGTGAGCAAGCTCGCCAAGGACCAGAACGGCGTCTGGCAGGGCACCGCCATGAAGAGCGGCGCGAAGGTCAACGTCGCGCTCGACTACAAGGGCAACGTCACCGTCCATTGATCCTCGACTTCACGGAGAACGACCATGACCAAGACCATCACACGCCTGTTCGACGATTATGCCGACGCCACCACCGCGGTGCGCGACCTGGAGGCGCTGGGCATCAGTCACGGCGACATCAGCCTCGTCGCCAACAACGCCCACGGCCAGCATGACGTGAACGACCATGACAACGTCGACGGGCGGGGTGTCGACGACCGGGGCGACGTCAGCCGCGGCACCTCGACCGGCGCGCTGCTCGGCGGTGCGGGCGGCCTGCTCGCCGGGCTCGGCCTGCTGGCCATCCCGGGCCTCGGCCCGATCGTCGCGGCCGGCTGGCTGGCGGCGACCGCGGTCGGTGCCGGCATCGGTGCTGCCGGCGGTGCGGCGACCGGCAGCCTCGTCGGCGCGCTGAAGAACAGCGGCCACACGGACGAAGAGGCGAACGTCTATTCCGAGGGCGTCCGCCGCGGCGGCACGCTCGTCAGCGCCAAGGTGCCGGACGCCCAGGCCGTAGAGGCCGAGGCGGTGCTCGACCGCAACCGGTCGGTCGATGCGACCACCCGCGGCGCGGCATATCGCCAGTCCGGCTGGACCGGCTTCGACGCCAACGCGCCCGCCTACACGACCGACGAGGTCGATCGCGAGCGCGCGACCTATGCCCGGACGCCCGCCGTCGAGCGGTACTGATGCCTTGCCTCCGGGGGCTGGCGACGGCTCCTGGAGGACGGTCCGACGGTCGCGTCGTGGAAAGCGCGACCGTCTGATCCAATGGATCGCCGGTCCGTACTGGTGCCCGAGACGCTGCGGCTTTATCCAGCCCAGATCGAAGGTTCATCAGGGAGCGGTTTTATGATCGAGGCGATCATCGAGCAGCGCCGTCGCGATCTGGGCGGCGGCGTTTCGGTCGGCCGCGTGCAGCCGTTCGCCAAACGGCGCATGGTCGGGCCGTTCATCTTCTTCGATCACATGGGGCCGCTCGATCTCGCGGCCGGCGTCGACCGCAGCGTGGACGTACGCCCGCACCCGCACATCGGCCTGTCCACCGTGACCTATCTGTTCGCGGGCGAGATGATGCACCGCGACAGCGTCGGCTCTGTCCAGCCGGTCCGGCCGCAGGAGGTCAACTGGATGACCGCCGGCAGCGGCATCACCCACAGCGAGCGGTTCGAGCGCGCGCGAGCGGTGGGCGACCACCTCCACGGCATCCAGGCCTGGGTGGCGCTGCCGACCGGCGACGAGGAGACGGCGCCCTCCTTCACGCACCACGAGGGCGACGACCTGCCGCAGTGGCACGACGGCGGCGTGATCGGTCAGCTGATCGCCGGCAGTGCCTTCGGGCTCACCGCCGCCGCGCGGACGCACTCGCCGCTGTTCTACGCGCATCTGGAGATGGCGGCGGGGAGCAGCGCCGAGATCCCGCCGGGCCATGCCGAGCGCGCCGTGTACGTCGCGCGCGGCGAGGTGGAGTGCGGAGGCCAGCGTCATGGTCCGGGGCGGATGATCGTCGTCGATCGCGCCGCCTCGTCCGTCCGGGCGATCGCGCAGTCGACCGTCATGATGCTCGGCGGCGACCCGGTGGGCGAGCGGCTGTTGTACTGGAACTTCGTGTCCTCGTCGCACGAGCGACTGGAGCAGGCCGCGGCCGACTGGCGGGCGGGGCGGATGAAGCTGCCGGACGCCGAGGACCGGGAGTTCATCCCCTTGCCCGACGGCCCCGTACCGTCCGCGCCGGCAATGTCGTGAGCGCATCGGCGAGCCGTCAGTCCGCGGGACGGCCCTGCTGAAGATCGGCCCAGCGGCGGTTTCCCTCATGCTGCGTGACGCTGGCGATATTGGCTGGGGTCAGCCCGTCGCGCGCGCTGCCGGGGAACAGGACGGTGGTCACGTCCGACGTGATACTTTCTCCTTCGTTGTCGACACGGGTGCAGACCGCGCCTTCGCGTCGGCCGACGCATTGCTCATGGTTCAGCGCCCGGTGAAGCGCGAGCGACCCTTCGCCCAGCTTGCTGTACGGCCCGGTGTCAGCGACGATGACAGGGACCGTGCGACCATTGGCGATCACGACGCCGAAATCGCCGACGCGAACGCCCGTCAGCCGCGTGAACTCGCCGGCGACATCCGGCGGACCGGCTTCGGGGATGACGACATAGGGCACCTTGTCGGCATCGACCGGCACCTCGTTTCCCTGCGGGTCGCGCAGCATCAGCGAGGTGGGACATTGATCCATGCGGCCGTGATCAGGCCCGCATGCGAACGCCGACCCGTCGAGGTCCACCGCCAGCTTGGACACATAGGCGACCGCGCCGCCGGGCAGGATGCGCAGGGCGGTGACCGCGTTGGGATCGTCGGCGCAGCTCCGGGTATAGCGCGACCTTTGGCCGCGGAACGTGCCTTCGCGATCGCATAAGTCGAACTGCCGACGATAATCCTCGTTCACGGCTTCTCCGGCCGGCAGCGTGACGCCCCGCGGCCAGATATGGTTGTCGGCCGTGGCGGCAGGCGCGGCTCCGCCAAGGGCGAATGCGATCGGCAGCGACCGATGCGCCAAGTGCTTCAATCTGCTCATGGTGGCCGAACCATCGGCCGCGCGGAACGCTGCTCCGTTCGTCGCGTCCGTGACGGCGCGGACCCGCTAGCCGGGCCCGTGGCGACAGGGCCGCCAGACCTGCAGGACCTGCTCCTTGCCCCAGAACGGCATCTCGGGCAGCGTCGTTCCGCAGTAGCGCGCCCGGTGCGCCACCAACCACCGGGCCGGTGCCGAGCGGCCGAACAGCGGCCAGACCGGGCCAACGAACCAGGCCCGCTCGCGCGCGCCCTCGGCCAGTCGCGACCAGACGACGTCCGGCCAGGTGCCGACGGCCGGGTTGAGCCAGGCGAGCACCGGCGCCCGCGCTCCGAGCGCCGCCGCGACGCCGGGTCCCGTTCCCGAGAGGTCGACGAGCAGGGCGCCGCCCGCCAGCCCGTGCGCCGAGCGGACGAAGGCTGCCGTTTCCGGATCGACGAGGATCGCGCCGTGCGTGACCGGGTGGCTGATGGCGACCTGCTGTTCGAAGATCGAGGCGGGCAGGCTGTAGGGATGGCAGGCCGCGAGCAGCATGACCGCACCGGGCGCGACGATCGCCAGCGCCCGGGCGAGGCCGCCGCGCCACCACAGCGGATCGCCGGACGCGAGGACGAAGATCGCCAGCAGCGGGAAGACCATGCTGAAGTTGAGTTGAGCCCACTGATTGTTGAACGTGCCGAGCGCCACCGCGAACGGAGCCGCGAGCAGCAGCGCGATGGCGAGCCGCTTGCCGCGGCAATAACGCCACCGCACGCCGGCGTAGCCGGCCGCCGCCGTGACGAGTGCGAGGCCGATGAAGTCCGGTATCTCGCCGTCGACCGCGTCGGCGGCGATGCCCGCGACATACAGGAGGCTCAACGCGATCGCCGCATAGCCGAGCCAGCGGAGGCGGCGGAAACGGCCGGACAACAGGCTTGCCCCGGCCGCGACGGCGGCTCCGGTCAGCGACGCCGGCACGATCAGCCAGTCGCGCGCCACCTTGATCGGCAGCGACAATGGCGTGTTGGGCAGGGCGAGGACGTGCTGGCTCGCCGCCATCCGCGCGATCAGGCCGGGGATGGCGGCGGGCGACAGGAACAGCGAGATCAGTGCTCCTGCCAGCACCAGCGCGACGATCAGCGCGAGGCTCGTCCGCCTGCTGCCGGCGGCGATCCCCACGACGACGATGACCGCGACGGCGATGGCGAACAACGGCGGTTTCGAGAAGGCGGCAAGACACAATCCGATGGCGGTCAGCACGGACCCTGCCGTCCGGCATCCCGGTCGATCCGACAAGGCCGTCAGGATACCCGCGATCGCCAGCGCCGCGCCGACGTTCGCCGCCGAATTGTAGCTTGGCGTGATGATCCACGGGAAGAAGATCGTCAGCGAGGCCAGCATCCCGTACGCGGCGAAGGGCAGGGCATCGCGCCGCCCGGCCGACAGCGAGAGCCCCAGAAGCGCGCCGGCCACCGCCGTGATGGCGAAGCCGATCAGGCGATAGGATCGCAGGTCGCCCCGAACGAGCGCGAACAGCGGATGCAGCAGATAGCCGAACGGCTGGTAGATCAGCGCGTAGGCACCGGGATCGCGCGCCCAGACAAGATAGAAGACCTCGTCGGTCAGGTCCGCTCCGCGTCCGGCGCCGTACACGAGCAGGCCGCCGCAGAACACGATCGCGACCAGCAGCGACGCGAGTAGCAGGACATGGGACAGGGTCGTTCTGGACATGCCCCGCCGCACCCCGCTCAAACGCGGCCCGCGCCGCTGGTGATCGCCCCGCCATAGTCGGCACGGATGCGCCGGAACAGCTTGGGAAACGTTTCCCGGACCGCGTCCACCGGGCGGCATCGACGGGAGCGATTGTGACCAGGCAGGACGACACGGGCCAGGGCGACACGTCTGGCAGAGCGCAAGCGGGATCCCCGTCGCCGCTGACGCCGGACGGGCGCTACATCGTCGTGCGCGGGCGGCTCTGGCGGGCCGTCGACCCGGCGCTGTCGCCCGACCGCCGCGCCGCACTCGTCGGCGACCTCATGGACGCACGGCGCTCGGTCGGACAGGCGAAGCGGGATGGTGACCCGGTCGCGGAAAATGCGGCCCGCGCCGCCGTCCAGGCCGCCAAGGTCGCGCTCGGCGAGCGCGGGCCGCCCTGGTGGGATGACGGCTCACCCGACGTCAACCGCCGAATGGCGAAGAACACGCGCTGTGCCGACTGGTACGAAGCGCTGAGCGCGACGTCGGCCGCCGGCTGATGGTCGGCCCTGACGGCGACGTGCCTTAGCCTTCCAGCCCGTATCTCGCCGCCCGCTTGGCAACCGCGGGGTTGATCGCCAGCGCCGCCGCACGGTCCGCCTCCGCCGCCTCGTTCTTGCCGGCGCGCTTCTCGGCGATGGCGCGCGTGTAGAGCGACCAGGCGTTGCGGGGGTTTGCCTTCACCGCCGCGTCATAGTCGGCGAGCGCGGCGTCGAGCTTGCCGCGGCGGAGTTGCACAAGCGCGCGATTGTCGAGGTAGGACGCGAAGCCGGGCCGCAGCTTGACCGCGGCGTTGCAATCGGACAGCGCGCGGTCGAGGTCGCGGTTCATTAGGGCGCGGGCCCAGCAGCGGCCGTTGTAGGCGCTGGCCCGGTCGGCATCGTCACGGTGAAGGGTCAGCCACGCGTCGTAATTGGTGATGGCGGCCTCGGGCTGGTCGAGGCTTTCGTACAGGCCGGCGATCTGGAGCCGCCGTTCGGAGCCGGCGGGCAGGCTCTGGTCCGCGGCCTTCACGTCCTGCATCGCGCCGTCGGGATCGCGGTCCCTCAGGCGGAGCCCGGCGCGCGCCAAGTGCACGTCGGCGTCGTTGGGCATCAGCGTCGCCGCCTTGTCCAGATCGGCCGCCGCGAGCAGCGGCTGGCCGTTCGCGAGATGGGCCTGCGCGTGCAGGAAGACATAGCGGCCCTCGTTCGGCGCCAGCGCCACCGCCCTGTCGAAATCCGCCAGCCCTTCGGCGAGCTTGTGCCGCGACATGAACACCGCGCCGCGTCGGCCGAACCCTTCGGCGCTGGTGGGTTCGGCGGCGGTGTCGGTCAGGTCGAGCTTCTCGCCGGTCGTCGTCCGCGCGCCCGTCAGCTTCAGGCCGAACACCGGTCCACCCTCGTACGTCATGTAGAGTTGATGGTTGGCATTGGACACGAACATGCGGTGGGTCAGGAAGAAGTCGAACCCGACCAGCATGTCGCCATCGATCTGGATGTTGGCGATTTCGAACTTGGGGCCCGACAGTATCTCCCCGCCCAGGTCGATGGTGGTGAACGGAGCGAGCCACGTCGCGATCTGCTTCGAGCCGATCCCGCTGTTGTACCCGACCGGCCGCACGCCGGGACTGGTCGGGGTGATGCCCGCGCGTTTGGCCGCGGCGAGCGTCATGACCGTGGTTTCGGCTCCCGAGTCGAACACCGCCCGCATCTTGACGCCGTTGACCAGCACCGTGCCGACCGTTTCCGGCCTCCATGACTCGCCGCTGCCGCGCTCCAGCGCGATCATCGAAAACGGTTTGCCCGCCGACCAATAGGCAAGCGTCTTCCTGCCGCAACCCGAAACCTGCATCAGCCGCACCGCACCGTGCGGCAGGTCGTATTCCACATCCGCCAGCCCCAGGATGTTCCGGCCGAGCAACCCTGCCGTCCCGGTGTCGCTGCCGCCGACGATGAAATCGGCGCTGCGGATCGGGATGCCGGCGAGCGAGAAGTCCTTCGCGTTCGCAAAGGATGCCGACGAGTCGCCGTTGATGCCCTGCAGCCGGAACCACGCGGGCGCGGGCTCCGTCCTTAGTCCGAACTCGGCAGCCGAGGCACGCGACAAGGTGCTGTAGAATGCGCCGCTGTCGACGATGAATCGCGTTTCGTGCGTGCCGAACTTCGCATCGACCACCGCGCGCCGCCCGATCAGCGTCACCGGCAGTTCGGCCATTTTGGCCACCTTGCAGTCGGCGAGCGCCGGGCCCGCGACCGTCAGGCTCGATAGTGCGAGCAGCCCCGGATGAACCCATGCCCACCGTCCCATGCGACCCCTCCGCGACCAAGCCTCGTCGCCCGACAGGCTATCCAAGCGCAGGCGCGGCGCAAGGGGGGTTCGTGGAAGACTGGCCGAGGGCAGCCACTCGATCGACCGTAACAGCCGCCGATCCCGCACTGACGAGCCACTTGGCCCTGACTTCCTGCACCTTTGGCTGAGGAGCGGCGCGGGGCACGCGACGACAGGGTTGCGATCGTCGCGCCCGGTGGCAGAGACGCGGCATGATCCAGCGCATCCCCCGACTTGCCCGTGCCCATGTCCCGGCCGGCTGCGCCATCGTGCGCGTGGAGCGTATGTCGCCGGCCTTCGTCAAATATCATCTGGACGATGGCCGCGCGCTTCACCGCTTCACGCGGCCCGAGCCCACCGCCCATCCCCACGACCACCCGTGGCCGTTCCGGACCCGGATCCTCGCCGGGAGCTACGTCGAGGAGGTCTTCACCGTGCTTCCCGACGGAAGCTGGACCATGACGCCGGCAGAGCGCGTCACCGGTGCGACTTACGAGATCGCGGCGACGCACATCCATCGCATCGTCGCCTTGCCGGCGGGAGAGTGCTGGACGCTCGTGCACGCCGGGCCGCATGAGCGCACGACCTTCTTCTGGCGGTTCGGCGATCTGGTGGAACGGCGGCCGTGGAACAGGCGGCGGTGGTCTGTGCATCGCCCGGTCCGCAGGATGGCCCGTCCGCTCTAGGGTCGGGCGCGCGGGCCGTGTAGGGCGACGGGCGACATCATCAGGAGAACTCCCCATGCGCTTCGTCCAGCTAGAGACGATTCCCGACGGCAAGGCATTGGTGGACATCGACAAGCTGACCCACGCCGTCCCGCAGGAGGGCGGCGGGACCCGGCTGTTCCTGGGCGCCCAGACGCTCGACGTGCCGCATTCGTTGGCCGAGCTGGAGAACGTGCTGGCCGGGCGCGAGCGTGGCGACGGCGGCGAGGGGAGCAGGGCGGGGTTCCGGATGGGCTGAGGCGGCGGCGTGTCGCCGGGATCGAGCGATCCTGCGACCTTAGCTGCGGGGCTGCGACGAGACTTCGCGAAGCCGGTTCCGGGACGACGGTTCGCCGGCCGCCGGTCCGCTCGCAGCCCGTCCGCCTGCCGCCCGTCCGCTCGCCCATCGACTGACGAGGAAGGTCAGCGATGCCGTCGCTGCCAGAGCGCACACCGCGATCCGGTTGTCGCCGGGCCCTGTCCAATCCACCATGACGAACGCGGCGATGACGGCGAGGCCGAGGACGGGCGCGAGCGGGAACAGCGGTGAACGGAAGGTGCCGATGCCGGTCAGTCGACGCCGCCGCCCGACGACGACCGCGATCACGACCAGCAAGGCGGTGAACACCTCCGCCGACAGCAGCGCGAGCAACGCGCGCTGGCCGATCAGGCATGCGACCAGCGCGGCGACACCAAGCAGCACGATCGCGAACACGGGAGAGCCGTACCGCGGGTGCAGTGTCGTCAGCCGCCGATCGACTGCCCGCGTCCAGGTGCCGTCCATGCCCGTCGCGTACAGGAAACGCCCGAACGCGATGGTGCTGGCCACCAGATTGTTGAAGATCGCCAGGACGACGGCCGCGACCGTCCCCGCGGCGACCCCTGCGCCCGCGCGGTCCGAGATAAAGGTCGCGATCGGCGCGGTGCTCCGCAGCGTCGCGACCGGATCGCGCATGGCGATGCAGATCGCGAGCAACGGCGACGCCACGAGCACCACGGTGACGATGCCGACGATCACGACGAGCCATCCGATCCGCTGCGGACGCCCGGTCAGGTCGTCGGCGAAATACAGCGCGAGCCCGGACCCGGCGCAAGCGAACGCCCCGGAGACGGTCGCGACGAACATCGTCGCCATCGGCACCGCGACAAGCCCGCCGGTGCCGCCGACCGCGACCGGCCGGAGCATGACCTGGGCAACGGAGCGTGCCGGATGCGCGACCCCGATCGCCACGAGGATGGCGAGCGCGACGAGCTCCACGATCAGGAGCAGCATCGTGATCCGCACGCTGATCTGGATGTTCAGCGCCGCGATCCCGCAGGCGGCCGCGATCAGGGTCGGGACGATGATCGTCTTCGGCCAGGCCGGCGCATATAGCTGGACATAGTCGGCGAGGCCCAGCGACACGAACGCCAGCAACGCGGGCGACGAGACGAGGCCGAGAACGATCGCGACCCGCGCCGCCGACGGCCCCAGGATCGCGCCGATCCCCGGGTAGATCCCGCCGGCATGCGGGAAGGCCGCGCCCACTTCCGCATACAGCAGCGAGGCGAGCAGGATCACCACGCCGCCGGCGATCACGGCAGGAACGGCGCCCGTGCCCGCCAGCCGCAGGATCGCCGAACCCGTCACGTAGACGGAGGCGGCGGGCGACAGGGCCGATAGCGTCAGCCCGACGACGCCTGCCGCCCCGATTGACCGGGGCAGCCGGCGGACGCTCGCGGGATCAGGCGTCGAACCGGCCAACGTCCGTCATCGTCAGCGTCTGGATCAGCTCGATCTGCCGGTGCGTGCCCGTCTTGGCGAACAGGCCGGCAAGCTGCGTGCGGACGGTGTTGATGCTGACGGAACGACGTTCCGCCGAGGCGCGAAGGCTCAATCCCTCCAGCAGGTCACCGGCGAGACGGGACTCGGCGGCCGTGAAGTCGAACGCCGCCTGCAGGGCGTCCGCGGCGTTGCCGTCCGGATCGGCGATGCTGACGAGCGTGGCCGCGGCCCGGCCGAACAGGCTGCTCTCCTCCTCGAGCAGCGGCATCGCCGCCCCGTTCAGCGGAAGCGGGCGATCCGCCGTCCGGATGGCGAAGGTGCCTGCGATCCGGCGCTGCCGATCAGGGTGGGAGGCGTTGCGGATCGCGTCGGACAGGTTCGCCGCGCTGGTCGGATCGGTCGCGATCAGCGTTCCGGCCTGGACGCGCAACGCGTCGCCGGCGCGGATCAGCCGTTCGGCGGCGGCGTTGGCGTGGAGGAGACGGGCGCCGGCGTCGACCAGCAGCATCGCCGAGCGGGAGCGATCGACCGCCGCGGCCAGGCCGTCCGAACGGCGGTGGACATCGGCGAACCTGCGGCCGAGCGCCATCGCCCTGATGAGATGGGGGTGGAAGCGCGCCGCCGCCGCGATCTCCGCATCCTCGAAACGCCCGCGTCCGTGCGACCGCCCGATGCTGATCGCGGTCAGATCATGTCCGCTCAGGCCGAGCCGGAGGATGATCCCCCATTCGGCCCGGATCGGCCGCAGGAAGTCGTTGTAATATTCCGTCGCTTCCAGCGTCGCGCGGTCGAGCCAATCCTCGTCGCGCAGGATCATCGGCGTCCAGCCGGCGACATAGCTCCCGGGATCAGCGACAATCTGGAGCGGGTTGATCCGATAATAATAGCTGAAATACTCGTCCAGCACCCGCTCGTCATTGTTGAGCACGATCGCGGTTCCGGCGCCGGTCGCGATGTTCAACTGCGTAATCGCGCTCGCCTCGCCGCCGGCGACGTCGCTCAGCGCGGCGAGCACATGCTGCCAGGACTGCGGATCGAGCGCCGCGGCATAGATCGAGTCCAGCAACTGTTCCGCAGCGACGTCCATCGAATGCTGACGACCTCCCTTACGATTGATCCAAACTACTCCGGGAGCTGGTTGCTGGCCACAAAAAAGCGTGTCGCATCATCCAAACGCATGATGCGCGCCGCGCTTGGGTGCACCACTCTCGTCCTGCGAGACTATGGTCTGGCCAAGTGATTGTGGTGACGCCGAAACATGGCGTCGGGAGTGAGATAGTGGCGATGAAGATCTTGGGTAAGCTATTGGCCTATTATGCCGCCCTGGCGATCGCCTTCCTTCTCGTGACGCAGATGTTCCCCCAATGGCACGATTATCTGCCGGTCGGCCGCGTCCAGTCGCTGATCTCGCAGGCTGATGGCGCGCCCGACAAACTGCTGGCGGCGCGCGTGTCGCACCCCGAGTCGTTCGGCGGCAGTCTGGTGTGGCTCGTCGGCGCGGTGGCGGGCGCGATCCTGACGGCGCTGCCCGTCAGCTGGATCTACATGAAGGTGCGCAGCCCGCAGGATTACGACCAATCCGTGGTCGATACGATCGTCGTGTTGCCGCTGGTCGTCACCGGCATCGTCGTGATCGTCCAGCATTCGCTCGCGCTGTCCTTCTCGCTCGCGGGCATCGCGGGCGCGGCGCGATATCGCAACACGCTGAAGAGCTCCGGCGACCTGCTCTTCATCCTGCTGGCGATCGGGATCGGGCTTTCGGCCGGCATCGGCGCGGTGGAGCTGGCGGTGGTGGCCTCGGCGGCGTTCAACCTGTGCTTCCTGGCGCTGTGGGCGACGAGCTATGGCGAGCGCCCGGACATGAAGCGGTTCCTCGGCATGGTGGAACACGCTCATCACGACGGCCCAACCCGGGTGACCGCGACGACCGCGGTCGTCTCCGAGGTGACGGAGACGTACGAGGTGCCGGTTCCTCATTCCTGACGACGTCGACGGTACGCGATCGTCAGCCACGGCAGGTCTTGAGCACCGCCGTCACGCCGCCCGGCGTCCCGATCTGTTCGAAGAACGCGTCGAGATAACGTTTCGCCTTGTCACGTCGGCCGGTGCCGAGATCAGGCACCGCGTCGAGCACGCCGGTGATGGCGGCCCGCCGTGCGAGGAACTCGGCCGCCGCGGCTCGCGCGGCCTCGTTGTGGGCGCAGATGCCCTGATAGAAGCGCACGCGGACATTGGGCTGCTGGAAGCCCTGCGGCGGGGTGGCATAGGGAGCGTCGACAAGCCCCGAGAAGTCGAAGTCATACGGGACCGGTGTCAGCCCCCTCGTCATACCCGCCGTCGCGATCAGCCGCGAATTGTGACAGCATGGCGTTCCGGCCGATGCCGCCGTCATCGACCAGTCGAGATTGCCGATCATGTATTCGAACATCGCGAAGCGTGCGGCGGCGCTGGGATCAAGGGCCGCCGATGCGATGCGGGCACGGATCTTGAGCCGTTTGTCGCTGTTGCGCCGAGCGACGTCCTTGACGTCCTCGATGAAGAACGCCGGCTTCGTCGCCAGCTTCCGGCCGTTCTTGTTGACGTAGTCGACCAGGGCCAGCCGGACGCCGAAGCTGTCCGGGCTCAGCAGCGCGTACATGCGGTAGGCCGCATATTCGAGCCGCACATAATCCTGGAACACGGCATCGGGCCGGCAATGGGTCACGAGCTTCAGGCTCGATTGCCCCTTGAAGAGCGAGCCGTCAGCGGGCTTCTGCGGGAAATCGATCCGCAGCGGCGGGAAGGGGCAGATGTCGCGATCGCCCCGCGTCACGCCACGGGTCGAGACGGCGATCGCGAGCTGCTCAGGCGTCGGCGCGACGACGCCCAAGGTGCCGGGCGCCGGCTTCTTGGACTTGCCGTTGGAAGACGCGAGGTCGGCCAAGGGCGCGGTGATGGTGAGGCGTATGGGGTCGTCGGCGGCGAACAGCGGCTTGGTGACCTTCTTGTCCGTCGCGCTCGCTCCGGCGGAGGCGATCAGCGCGGTGCCGAGGCAGAAGAACGTCCGTCTTGTCGCAGTCATCCGCTCGCTCCATCGTGCCGCTAGGGACGGGCGACGACGTGCGGCACGGCCACGTCGTCGATGATCTCGAGGTAGTCGGGCATCCCGCCGAACACGGCCGATATGCCGGTATCGATCCGGACCAGCCGGCCGCCGAACAGGATGGCGATGCCGCCGAGGATCGGCGTGTGGGCGATCACCATCCGGTGCGCGCCATAGGCTTTCAGCACCTGATCCAGCTCCGCGCCGATCGGGGAAGCGGGCGTATCCGCCGACGGCGCGACGGCGAAATGCCGGTTCCACAGCGGACCGTCGGGATCGTTGATGACCGCCTGCGGCGCGGCATCGCGCGCGACGAGTGCCGCGTCGACGCGGTGGTTGATCTCGGCGATCGGCAGTCGGGCGAAGGCGGTGCTTATCCCGCCGTGGACGAACAGCGTGCCGTCGATCAAGGCGACCGCGGGATTGGCCACGATCCAGCGACCGATGCGGCCGCCGGGATGCCATGCCGCCTGATGCTCGATTTGCCCGAGCGGGGTCGCGGCGATCCAGGCGGCGTGGATGGCCGCCTCGCTCATCGCCGGGTCGCGGCGGCGATAATCGGCCTCGATCGCGCGCTTGCTGGCCGCGAAGGCGCGATCCCGAAGGGCCGCCGAGCCTGTATCGGCGAAGGCGGCGTAATCGCCGGCCGACACGTAGCGCAGATCGTCGGTGACGTTCATCGCCTCGTGGTTGCCGACGAGCGCCACGACGCGCCCACCGGCCCGGGCCGCCTCGCGCTGCAGCCGCATCAGGTCGAGCACGATCTTCAGCGAATCGGGCCCGCGGTCGACCATGTCGCCGGTCTGGACCAGCACGGTGGATCCGCCCGACCATCGCCCGGTCGCATCCTCCAGCCCCGCCGCCCGGGCGATCGCCCGCCAAGCCGCGTAATCGCCGTGCAGATCGCCCACCGCGACGATGCGGTGGACGGGCGCGGCATCCACGGATGCGGGCAGGGCGATAACGGCCAGCGCCGACGCCAGCGGCACCCACCAGTTGCGCAACGTCTCGATCATCTTCGTTCCTCCGATTGGCGGAGGTACTGGATGTCGCAGGCGAACTTCGGCATCAAGGCGCAGCGCCGCGAGCGTACCGGGGCGGGGGAACGCACGATGCGCGAGACGGGACGCGAGACGAAAAGCCGCAGGATCATGATCATCCGCCACGCCGAAAAGCCGGGGGATGCCGATCCGGATCACGGCGTGTCGCTGTACGGCGTCCACGACAAGCACGACCTGACGGTGCGCGGCTGGCAGCGCGCGGGCGCGCTCGTCCGCTTCTTCGCGCCGACCGGAGCCGGGGGCGATCCGGGCATCTCGGTGCCGGCCACGATCATGGCGTCCGCGGCGACGCCCGCGAGCCCCAGCCTGCGGGCGCAGCATACCGTCCGGCCGGTGGCGGCGGCGCTCGGCCTCGGGCTGGTCGTCGCGCACGCCGATGGCGAGGAGCCGGCGATCGCCGCCGCCGCGATCGCCGCGCCGTCGCCGGTCCTGATCGCATGGCATCACAACCATATCGTCCGGCTCGTCCATGCGATCGGCGGCAGGGCGATCGGCTGCCCTGCCGCATGGCCGGACGACCGGTTCGACCTCGTCTGGATCCTCGACCAGGCCGAACCGGCAGCGCCGTGGACGTTCTCGCAGCGGGCCCAGCGATTGCTGCCCGGGGATCGCGACCAGCCGATCTGAGCCGCCGCCGCTCATTGTGCGGGGACGGATGCTGCGCGCCGCTCGCGCCAGAAGGCGGCGGGATCGCGCACGAAGGTGCCAGTGCCCGCCCACCGCGAACGGGTGCGCGCCCATGCGGCGCTGCTCTGCCAACGCCGCACCGACGCCGCCATCGTGGCGCGCGTGTCGCCCAGCTGGTTGATCTCGCGGATCGTCCAGCCGTTCCGGCCGATCAGGGCGTTGTCGTCGCCGAAACAGCCATGCGCACCGCCGAACCCCTTGGCGGCGCAGGTGTGGAGCTCGCGGGTGACGAACCGCACCGCCATGCACCCCACCGCCGCCGTCGGCAGGCCGCCGACCTGGATGATGCACTCGACCGCGATTGTCTGATCCGGGTTCAGTTTGATGTTGAAGAAGTTCGCGCCCGCGCATGTCGTGAACGCGGCATAGTTGCCACCGGTCTGCGCCGCGCACGTCAAGGCGATGCGTTGCTCACGCGTCACGCCGGGTCCCAGGATCTGCTGCGCCGAACAGGCGGTGAAGCGCGTCGCGTCGTTCTGCGCCTTCGCCGCGCAGTTCAGGACCAGTTGCTCGCGCGGCGTGATGCGCTTTCCACCCGCGGCCGTGCCCGCGCAGGCGATGAAGGTGGATTTAGTGCCGCCGGACCGGATCGCGCAATCGGCGGTGACGATCTGCGGCTTGTCCAGCGTGATCCCGAAATTAGGCGCGGCGCATTCGGCGAAATGCTCGCTCGCCTGCGACGACATCGCGCAGTCGAGCATCGCCTGTTGCTGCGGTGACAGGACGAGCCGGTCGCGCGTGCACGAGGTGAACGCCATCACGTCGAAGCCGGCGGATCGCGCGCAGGCGACCGCCGTCATCCGCGCGCTGCCGAGGCCGAGGACGGCCGGAGACGCCGGCGCGGAGGCGGTCGCGGGCGGCGGCGTCCGCTGCGTGCAACCGCAGCAGGCCACCACCATCAGCATCGCCGCCACGCGGCGCAGGACGCCCGAACGCCAGCGGGCCGAGCGCAGGTGGCCGGGCAGGATCGGGACGAGCATCGGTTTCCCCTCATGGCCGAGCCTATCAGGTCGCCGCCGCGCGACGCCGCGACAAATCCCGACAAGGACCGACATCGACAGGCGACGCCTGCCAGCTGCCCGCCCCGACATCGGCAATGTCCCGTTTTGCCGTCGGATGTCGGCTGATGCCGGGACAGCAACGTTGACGAAGGCGGCCGCTGCGCCATGCTGGGGTTGATTGGCGGAGGACCAGATGCTGCCGAGCAGCCGCGATCAGATACGATGGGGCCTGGCATTCGGCGCGGTGGCGTTGGCGCTCATCGTCATCCTCGCCTTCTTCCCCGACCCCTTGAATCGCCAGCGCGTGATGGTCGTCGGGCTGGATCATGTGGAGGGGATCGGCGACGGCGTGCCGATCTACTTCCGCGGCGCGGAGATCGGCGCGGTCCGGCACGTCGCGCTCGTCCCTGCGCTCCGTACGTTTGACGTCTCGATCGGCGTGCGGCGCGATTTCAGGCCGTCGGCCTGTTCGTTCATGACCGTGTCCGCCAGCAACCCGCTGACCCAGCCGCATCTGGAGCTGGTCGCCCTGGAGACGTCGGCGCGGCAATGTCCGGCCGCCCGGACGGCGGCCGCCTGCGTGCCGGTGCAGCCGGTGCCGATGGCGCGCGATCGACTGATCGGATGCCGGCGCTCGCCCGACCTCATCGCGCTCGCGACCGGCGTCATCACCCAGGCGTCGGGCGCCGCGACCGCCGCGACCGCGATGGCGGTGCGCTTGCAGGCGATGCTGGCCGGCGGCGGGGGCGGGGGCGGTGGATCGGGCGGCGTCGCCGGCGATCTCCAGGGCGCCGCGCGCTCGTTGTCCGCGGTGCTCGGCGGGATCGATCACAGCATGGCGCCCGGGCGCGGCGACCTGGCGCTGACGCTCGCCAACGTGCGACGAGCGAGCGGGCAGGCCGCGCGGGTCGACGTCGGCGCGGTCAACGGCACGCTGGCGTCCGTCGGTTCGATGCTGGCGGAGAACCGCACCAACGTCGCGCAGATGGTGGCGAACGGACAGGCGATCTCCGCGCAGACGCGCGATCTGCTGCAGACGAGCGCGCGCTCGCTGGCGGAGACGAGCGACAATCTGGCGCGCGTGTCGGCCAGCATGGACTCGCTGACGGAACGGATCGCGGGCGATCCGGGCTTCGCCGTGCGCGGCCAGCGGTTCGCCGATCCGCCGCCGGTGGCACGGCCTTGAGGGTGCGTTCCGCCTTGTGGCTGCTGCCCCTGCTCGGCGGCTGCGCGACGCTGAAACCGCCCGAACGGCTGGACACGATGCGCCTGCAGCCGCGGTTCGCCGCGGGGGCTGCGTCCGTGCGGCCGGGCGGGATCATCGTCACGCCGGTCGTGGCGACGGGGATGATCGCGGAGCGGCGCTACGTCTATGTGACGGCGGCGGACCCGCTGCTGCTGCGCCAGGCGGCGACGCTGTTCTGGGATGTGCCGCCGTCGGCCTCGGTCGGTCGCGCGATCACGGACGCGCTGCGCACGCGGTTCGCAGGGATGGACGGCGGCCCGGTCGTGGGGCGTCTGGCGATGCGCCTCGTCCGGTTCGAGGAGGTGACCGGCGGCGGTGGTGCCCAGGCGGTCGTCGAGGTGGAGGCGACCTTCGCGGGCGCGGCCGGGCAGGACGGCCCGGTATCTGGGCGCTATTGCCGCGCCACTCCGATCGTGGCGGACGGCAGCGACGCACGGGCGGCCGCGTTTCAGGCCGGCGTGGCGGCGCTCGCGCTCGCCGTCGCCGACGACGTCGCGGCCGGTCGCCTGACCGCATCATCCTGCTGAAGGCGGCCGTGGTCCAGCGTCAGTTGCCGTTCGGTGAGCGCCGTCGCCAGCGCCGCGTCCTCGGTCAGCAACAGGATCGCGCCGCCGCGCCGCCGCATCGACCGGCGGATCGTGCCTGCCAGCTCGGCCAGCCCGGCGGTGGCGCCCTCGAACGGTTCGTCCAGGATCAGCAGCGCCGGATCGCGCAGGAGCGCGCGCACGACCTCCAGCTGCCGCTTCGCCCCGATCGGCAATGTCCCCGCGCGCACGTCGGCGAGATCGTCGAGGCCGAACTCGTACAACAGCCGATCGACGCGGGCCGACAGCGCCCGCCAGCCTGCCGTGCTGGTGATGCCCGAGCCGAGCCGCAGATTGTCGTCGACGCTCAGCCCGTCGAACAGCGACCCGCCCTGCAGCGTGACGCCGAGCGTGTGGCGCGGCGGCGTGCGGCTGTCCGCATCCTGTCCGAACAGCGACACAATACCGCTCGTGGGCGGATCCAGCCCCGCCGCCAGCCGCGCGATCCGCGTCTTGCCCGATCCGCTCGCCCCGACGATCGCCAGCGTCTCGCCCGGCCACACCTCGAACGACACGTCGTCGAGGACGCGCGAGTCGCCCATTACCAGCGCCACCTCGCGAAAGCCGAGCGCCGGTACCCCGCTCACTGGATCAGCACCGAGAAGACGCCGATTGCGATGACGAGCAGCAGTCCGCCCGTGAACGCGTGGGTCGCCTCACGCCCCAGCGCGGCGATGCCACGATGCTCGTCGAGCCCGGCTAGCGCGCCGACGACCAGCGCGCCGACGTTGTAGACCAGGGTCTTGGCCAGTCCCCACAGCAGCGCGCGGAACGTCTGGACCGTCAGCGCCGTGTGGACGAGCACGGGCATGGATGTGACGACGGACAGGTCCAGCACGACGGCGAAGCCGAGCCAGGCGCAGGCGAACACCGTGACGAGCTGGAGCGGCGTCGCCATCACCACCGCGGCCAGCGCGGGCGCCATAACGTAGCGGACCGGGTCATGGCCGGTGATCCGCAGCGCGTCGAGTTCCGACCCGAGCCGCATCGCGCCGAACCGCACCGCGGTCTCGACCGCCACGCGGCCGGCGGCGAACACGCCGATCAGCAGCGGCACGACGTCGCGCGCCAGCACGCGGCTGACCAGCGGCTCCACGAGCCGCTCGGCGTAGAAGCTGTGCAGCGTGCGCGCCGCCGCGATGCCCGACGCGAGGCCAATCATCAGCCCCAGCAGCGCCAGCGTCGCGATCGGGCGCCAACCCAGCCGCTCGAACGCGCCCGCCAGCCGATCGCCCGCCAGCCGGTCCTGCTCGACGGTATCGGAGACGATGCCGTGCGCGCCGTGCACCAGCAGCCACCCGGCCCGACCGACGGCAGCGACCGACCGTCGAGGCCAGCCGCTCACGCCGCCAGCCTGTCCGGATGCGGACGTCCATCGCGGTCGTGCGATGTGGGCCCGAGCCGATGATCGGCCCGATCTGCCAGAATCGCCCCAGGCACATCGCCGGGCGCGCACACGATGACGCGGTCCGCGTGCGCCAGCAGATCGCGGCAGCGTGCGGCGTCATCCGCGGAAAGGTGGTCGGCCATGTCGGAGGCGTGATGCTTCACGCAGACCTGCACGGGATAGCCGAGCGTGTGGAGCCGGTGGAGCGCGGCCCGAACCGCTGGATCGGCCGGATCGCCGAGGAAGACGATCGCGCGATCGGGATAGTCATGCGCCAGCGCAGCGGCCGCGGCGGCGACGTCGCCCGCTTGACCCGCGGTGACCAGCACCCGCAGGTCGCGGACCGCGCGCCGCCCGGATCGTGCCAGCAGGCGGGTGATGATGCGGATGTGCTCCCGCTCGCGCTCGACGGCGCCGGCGGGAAGGTCCTGGGCAGCCACCATCTCGGGATGGCGGCGGCCCTCCTCGTCGTGCGTCTCGCCCCAGCGCCAGCCCTCCAGCGCCCGCGACGCCAGCCAGCGCTCGTGCTGCGCCCGCACCATCTCGCTAAGGTCGTCCGGCGCGAACGCCAGCGGCGCGCCGCGGCCGGACACGATCCGGGCGCCGATGTCGCGGAGCTTGAGGAGGTAGACGTCGACGAGCAGCCGTGTGTCGTCGCGCCGGCCCTCCGTCAGCGCCTCCCATCGCTTGATCCGGGGTTGCGAGCCCAACGCCTCGCCGGCGTCCAGACGCCCCTCGAGGTAGAAATCGTGGATCGCGCGCGCGATCACCTCCTGCTGCTCGTACAGCAGCAGCTCGCCATAGGCCGCGACGTCCGCGCCGCCGAACGCCAGCGCCGCGATCGGCGATCCGGCCAGTGCGGCCGGCGCGGCGTGGATCGCATAGGCGGGCGATGCCACGTTCAAGTCGCTCATCACAGCGTCGACCGCCGCCAGCGTCGCGATCGCCTCGGCGCCTCCACCGAGATCGATCAGCACCATCGCGGGGACGCCGATCGACGCGACGATCTGGCCGATGCTCGTCGCCACCGCCGCGGGATCGGTGATGTCGCTGTCGATGAAGGTCGGTGTCCCGATGCGGTCGAGATAGGGCCAACGGGCGACGATGCCCGCCCGCTGTGCCTCGGCGGCGTGGTCGACCACCACGACCCGCACCGGCCGCCCGTCGGCGAAGTGGGCACTGACCAGCAGGTCGACCAGGTAATGCTCGCTGATCGGGGTGAGGCCGATGATGACGAGCAATCGTTCCGGCGACCCGATCCGCTCGACCCGGTCGATCAGGTCGCCGCGGAGCAGTGCTCGTGCCACGAGCGCGGGCAGCGAGATCAGTCGAACCTGTACCAGCCCGTCGTCCGCGTCGGACACCAGCGCATGTTCGGCTGCGTCGTGGCGACGCGTCTCGTCGATGCGCACGATCACGGGCAGCGCGACGGGACGCCCGATAAATCGGTCGTGCATCGCGACGATCGACCGCGCGACGGCGATGTTCTGCTCGTCGTCCGGGCCGGCGATCAGGACGACCCGCGCCTTGCGGACAGAGCCGCCGATCGCGCCCAGTCGATCGTGCGTCAGATGCGGCGATCCGGTGCGGTGGATGCGCCGACGCCAGCCGGCGGTGCCGCCTTGCGTGACGACAATCGCCGGATTGCCCGACCGGCCCTCGCCCGCCACGATCGCGGCGAGGCTCTCGTCGCCCGCGATCACCAGATGGCCGCCGCGATGACGGATGCGCCACAGTCGGACCGGGTTGCGGACGAGTCGCCAGACGCCGACGATGATCGCGGCCCAGACTAGCAGCGGCGGGATCGGGGCGGCCATCGGTCCAACGGTCCGATCAGGCCGGGCGCCGCGCCGCCGCTATGACGGCGTCCAGGCTCGGGCGGCCGCACAGCCGGCGAACGGTATCGATCGCGACCGCGTGCGACAGCCAGAGGTCGCCGGGCGCACCGATCGCGCCGGGCTCATGGCGGTTGCAGGCCGGGGCGAGCGCATCGATCGCCGCGACCGTCCGGCCCGACACCGCCGCCACGCGCGCGAGATCGAAGAAGCCGTCGTTGCTGCGGCGGGTGCGGTTCCGCGCGGCGTCCACCATATGCTCCAGCATGAGCGGGCCGCCGCCGCTGGCGAAATCGGCGGCTTCGCCCGCGATGGCCCGCTGTGCTCCCGCATCGCTGCGCAACTCGGCCGAGCGTGCCGCCTCGACCAGATAGTCGCGGTAACGACCCTCGAACAGCGCGATGTCGGCGACCTCGTGGTGGAGCGACGCGTCCTGCGGATCGGATCCGAGCAGCGCGGTCAGGATGCGGCGGCTCTCCGCCCGCCGGCCGGCGAGATAGGCGATCAGGCCATAGTCGACGAGGATCGAGCTCGACGTGGGATCGAGTGTCCGGGCGCCGGCGATCTCGCGCAGCGCGGCTGCCTCCTCGCCGTTGGCGGCGAGCGATGTCGCGAGCCAATGATGGGTCAGCGGATCGGCCGGCGCGAGCGCGAGCGCCTCGGCATAGTGATGGCCGGCTCCGGCGACGTCGCCATGGCCCCAGAAGGCGACGAACGCGAGTGAGCGGCGCGCCTCCATCGAGCGGGGATCGAGCGTGATCGCGACCTTCGCCGCCGCGCTCGCCCGCGCATAGGCCTCTACGTCCGGCATCGCGCCATATTCGCGCAGCAGCAGATAGCTGTTGGCGATCCCGACATAGCTGGCGGCGATGCCCGGGTCGCGGGTCACCGCCTCACCGAACTCGTCGATCGCGCGGGCCAGGCTTTCGCGCGTGCGCAGGTTCCAGTCGAACTGCCCCTGCAGGAACGCCGCCCGCGCCCGGCCGTCATGGAATGCAGGCACCGCGCCGCCGCTTCGGATCGCGGTCAGGGGCGGGGCGGCGCGGTCCCGCGGCAATCCCCAGAACGCGGCGATCGCAAGCAGCAGACCCGCCGCCGCGAGAGCGAGAGCCGACCTTATCTCCCGTGACCCGCGCCAGCGGGTCCGGTCCGGCCGAACGAATGGCGGAGCCGGCTCTGCCGGCGCGGGGGCGACCGGACTGTCCGCCACGGGGAGCGTGACCGGCTGGGACTCGGGCACGGAAGCCGCACGAGGGCGGCCCAGCCATGCGTCGAGATCCTCCGGCCAGGCATAGACGGACGACCGCGCCTGGCCGGCGACCCGCTGCACCGGCATCCCGCGGCTCGCCGCCCAGCGCATCACCGTGCGCTCGTCACGGCTGAAATAGCCGGCGATCGCCTTCCACCCCACCAGCGTCTTCTGCGTTGCTGTCGCCATCGACGATCCCCTGCGCGCCCGCTCCCTCCATGACGGCGAAGTTTTTGCTCCGCATCATGCGTTTGCATGATGCGGCCGCATTTCGCTTCTGGTTCCACGGTCCCGATCGTGGACGGGAGGGATGAGCCGTTGTCGCAAGCCGCAAATCCGCCCGCTCGGCACCCGCCGGACGCGGCATGCCGGTCAGTCGCTGTGGTTCTCGGCGATACATTCGGCGAGGACGGCCGCCATCGACGCGTCCAGTCGGACGAGCGCGGGCGCGGTCGCGGCCTGCATGAAATGGCTGGCGAGCGCGTCGGCCGACCAGCGGTGCAGGACGAACGCAGGCGGCTCCAGTACCACGAGCGCGCGTCCGTCCGGCGCGGCCAGCGGCGTCGCGCGCAGGTCCGGCGCCAGTTGCGGCGCGACGGACGATGCGACCATGCAGGGGCGGCCCATCCAGCTCGCCGCGATCGGCCGGTGGAGATGGCCCGCGATCAGCGCGACGATCTGCGGGTGACGCGAGACGACGCGGCGCAGGCGCTCGATCCATGGGGCGTCGTCGCGCGGGTCCATCCAGTCGATCCCGACGCCGAACGGTGGGTGATGCAGCGCCACGAGCGTCGGCAGGTCCGGTTCCGCTCCCAGTGCGGCGTCGAACCAGGCCGCGCGCTCGGCGCAGAAGCCGCCCCCGCCGCGTCCCTCGTCCAATGTGTCGAGGAGGATGATCCGGCGACCGCCCAGCCGCCAGTCGTACTGGACGAAGCCGCCCGCGGTCGGTGTCCCATGGAACACGTCGAGCATGGCCGCCCGCCGGTCGTGGTTCCCCGTCATCGGCAGCACGGGCATCGCCAGCGGCGCGAGCAGGTCGCGCAGTCGGCGATACGACAGCGCGTCGCCACGATCGGTGAGGTCGCCGCTCAGGACCACGACGTCCGGTGCCGGGTCGAGTGCGGCGATGCGGTCGATCACCGCGCGCGCGCGGACGGTGGCGCTCTCGTCCGGGGCGTCGCCGTCGAGGCCGATGTGCAGGTCGCTGATCTGGCAGACCAGCAGCACGGGCGAGCGATCGGGCAAGTCAGTTCCGATGGACGGTGAGGAGACGGGGATGGAGGTCGACACCGACGCGGTCGCGACGACGGACGAGAAGACCCGGCGACTTGCGCAGGTGCCTGTGCTGCGTCAGGTGCTGACGGGCCTCGACGCGTTCGAGGTCGCGGCGCTGGAGGACGGCGTCCTCTGGTATGGCGTTCCGGGCGGAACGACGCTGTTCGAACAGGGCGAGCACGAGCGCGACGTGTTCGTGCTTCTCGACGGACGGCTCGGCGTGTTCGTCGACAAGGGCCTCGGGCGCCGCCTCGTGCATCACAGCGTGCCCGGCGAGTTCATCGGCGAGATGGCGCTGATCTCGAACGAGCCCCGCACCGCCACGGTCGTGGCGCTGCGCGACAGCGAGGTGCTGCGCATCCCCGCCGCGCTGGCGGACAGGCTGCTGGCGCCAAGCCCGCCGTTCATGGCGTTCCTGCTCGGGCAGTTCTCCGCCCGGCTGAAGACGATGACGATCGGCGAGACCCGTCCGATGGGCGTCGAGTCGGTGGCCGTCGTCCCGATCGGTGACGATCCGATCGACGATGCCGCCGCCGACGAGATCGCGCGCGCGTTCCGGGCGCTCGGCGGCGACGTCATCGTCGTCGATCAGCGCGACGCGGAAACGGGGACGCTCGCCGCCGCCGGCGCGTTGCGCGTCGACATCGCCCGCGATCGGCGCGTGGTCTGGGCCACCCGCGCGATCCGGCAGGCGGACCGGGTGCTGTTCGTCGCGACCGCGGGCTCGCGACCCGACTCGCCGGCGGTCGCGGAGCTCGCCGCGCTGGCCCGTCGGACCAAGCCCACGGACATCATGCTGGTGAACCCCGCCGGCAACGCGCACGCGGCGGGCGGCCGGCTGTGGCTCGGCCATTTCGCGCCCGACCAGATCTTCCACGTCGCGCGCGGCGATGCCGCCGACCACCGCCGCGTCGCGCGCCTCGTCACGGGACGGGCGGTCGGCCTGGTGCTGGCCGGCGGCGGCGCGCGCGGGTTCGCCCACATCGGGGCGATGCGGGCGCTCGCGGAGGCGGGCATCTCCGCCGACCTGATCTGCGGCACCAGCATGGGCGCGCTCGTCGGCGGCACGGCGGCCTATGACGTCGATCTCGACGAGGTGAAGCGCAAGGTCCACGACAGCTTCGTGCTCAACCGCCCGATCGGCGACTATACGCTCCCCCTGGTCTCCCTCGCGCGGGGCCGGCGGATGTCGGCGCTGTTCGCCAAGCATTTCGGCGATGCCGATATCGTCGATTGCTGGCGTACGTTCTTCTGCGTCTCGACCAACCTCTCGACGGCCAAGGCGCAGATCCACCGCGAAGGACCCTTGCGCCGCGCGCTCCGGGCCTCGTCGTCGCTGCCGGGGATCGTGCCGCCGCTGGTGGAGGGCAACGACGTCCTGGTGGACGGCGGACTGATGAACAACTTCCCCGTCGATCTGATGGCGGCCCTCTCGCGGGGACGGGTGATCGGCATCGACATCGCGGCGGGGACGGTGTTCCGCGCCGACGAACCCGAGATCGAAGCGCGCTCGCTCGCCTGGATGCTCGGTCCCGGCCGGCACAAGGTACCCAACATCCTCAAACTGCTGATGCGGTCCGGCCTGGTCGCGAGCGAGCCCCGGTGCGAATCGAACCGGCGCCTCGCCGATCTGCTTGTCAGGCCGGACCTCGGCACGATCGACCTGCTGTCGTTCAACCGGTACGAGGAGGCGATCGCCGCCGGCTATCATGGCACGCTCGCCGCGCTGGAGGCCTTGCCGGTGCCCTTCGTCTGACCGGGCGCCGAAGCGGGGGGCGGTAACGGCGGGACCGTGACCCGGTCGTCGCCGCCCTGACCCCCCGAAAGATCGTTGCCGAAGCCGATTACCGGCTCGTCGATGACGTCCGACGTGCTCAGCCCCACGTCGAAATGCACGGGTGCCACGATCGTGCGTCCCTGCAGCGCACTTGCGACATCGGCGGGCTGCTCGACATGATCGCGCACGCCCTGCTGGATGACCCCCAGCGTGGTCGTCAGCACCGGCGCGTCGATCGTGTTCGGCGGGACCGTCGACGATGGCGTTGGGGTCGGAGTTGGTGTGGGCGTCGGGGTTGGCGTGGGTGTCGGCGTGGGCGTCGGTGTTGGGGTGGGCGTTGGAGTCGGTGTCGGTGTCGGTGTCGGTGTCGGTGTTGGTGTTGGTGTTGGTGTTGGTGTCGGAGTTGGGGTGGGTGTTGGCGTTGGCGTTGGCGTTGGCGTTGGGGTTGGAGTCGGTGTCGGTGTCGGTGTCGGTGTCGGTGTCGGCGTCGGCGTCGGCGTCGGCGTCGGCGTGGGCGTCGGTGTCGGCGTCGGGGTTGGAGTGGGCGTCGGTGTGGGCGTTGGTGTCGGGGTTGGGGTTGGGGTTGGTGTCGGTGTCGGTGTTGGCGTCGGAGTCGGAGTCGGAGTCGGAGTCGGAGTCGGAGTCGGAGGCGGAGTCGGCGTTGGAGTTGGTGTGGGCGTAGGCGTAGGCGTAGGCGTGGGCGTCGGAGTCGGGGTCGGCGTCGGAGTTGGCGTCGGAGTTGGCGTGGGCGTCGGCGTGCCAAGCGTCACCGTGCAGTTGGTGCCGACGATGCAAGCGTTGATCGTCGCCGGGTTGAGGGAGGCGGTCGGCCCGACATACGTCACCCGCATCGCGAGGGCGGACCCCGTGTCGTACGTGGCGTCAGGCCGCAGCGCGCGACCGTTGATGATGACCTCGGGCGACTGGGTTCCCGTGGCGGTGACGGTGATGCCGCCCAGGCCGGCGGTCAGCCCCGCCCGATCCGCCGCTGCCGCCCCGCCGCTGTTCTGGACATAGACCGCCTGACCGGCGACGAACACGATCGTTCCGCCCTCCAGATAACCGGCCGGGACCATGGCGCCGTCGTTGATCGCGAGCCGCGCGTCGCGCTGCGCGAAACTGGTCGTGTTGGCGAGATCGCTTATCGCGCTAGCGGAGGCGTCGACGATCGTGTTGCCGCTCAACCGCAGCACGCCGATCGGCACGCCGTTCGCGTCGAGGATGGCGAGCGATCCCGGGACCTGGATGGTCAGGGTCCCTCCCGCCGACAGCGACAGGGTGTCGGACGCCAGCGCGTTGCCCAGCCGCACCGCGCCCGTGACGGTGAGGGCGCCGGGCGTGATCAGGTTCAGCGCGCCCGCTGTGCCCGAGATCGTGCCGTTCGGCGTGCCGTCGCTCGCGAGCCCCGCGCCTGACCCCGTCGCCGTCAGGTCGCCAACGCGGATCGTCGGCGTGGCGCTGCCTGTGGCCGAGATCGTCAACGTGGAGGCGTGGATGCGGCCGAACTCGTCGTTGGACAGGGCGAAGCCAGCGCTGCCGGCGTTGTCACCGATCGTCGCGCCGGCGCTGTTCGTGCTCACGATACCGACTGCGGCTCCGACGACGCTGCCTCCCTGGTCGATCGTCAGATCGTTCGCGGTGAGCGAAAGCGTGCCGGCGCTCGTCCGGCCGCGCAGCTCCAGCACGCCCCCGCTCATCACCGCCGCCGCCCCGCTCGCCGACAGGCTGTTGAGGAGGAGGTCACCCGGTGACCCTATCTGGACGGTGCCGCCAGACACGGACACGCCCGCGCCGTTGCCGCTCGTCAGCGAGGGCGCGGAGATCGTCCCGCCACCGCCGGGCGTGTTGGCGAGCGCGATGCCGTAGACGGCGATGGCGCTCTGGAGCGAGAGGGCACCGCTGGTGGTGACGCGGATGTTGGCGCCGTCGTTCCCCACGTCGCCACCGCCGGTGTAGGTCGCGCTGAGGCTGCCGAGCGTCGCGGTGCCGGCGTTGATCGTCAGGTCGTCGCCGACAGTCGCGGTGGTGAGGGTGACGAGGCCGGG
>NZ_CAXSHM010000019.1:0-63368 GCF_964237335.1 uncultured Sphingomonas sp. | reverse complement strand
TCGACATCGCCATCCCGAGCTTCGGCTATAAGAGCAGCATCGCTATCTGCCGGCGCTATGGCTTCATCCGCCGCGGCAAGGTCACCGATGGTGCTCGCTTCGACGGGCGCATGCTGCGCGATGTGGTGACCAACGACAACACCGCCTCCGACGTGTGGGCCGACACCGCCTACCGTAGCCGGTCCAACGAGGCGTGGCTCAGGTCGATCGGGCGCGTCAGCCGCGTCCATCGCAAGAAGCCCAAGGGCAAGCCGATGCCAGCCCGCACCGCGCGGGCCAACGCCGCCAAATCCACCGTGCGTGCCCGCATCGAGCATGTGTTCGCCCGCCAGAAGGACCAGATGGCGCTGTTCATCCGCACCATCGGCATCGCGCGCGCCGGGACGAAGATCACCCTCGCCAACCTCGCTTACAACATGGACCGCCTGGTCTTCCACGAACGACGAAACGCTACGGGATAACCGTGCCCGGCGACGGTGCTTTCCGGCCATAATGAGCCGGAGCCACCGCTTTCAGACCAGCAGAGAGGCTAACCATGCCCTCGTCACGCCGCTACGCCATCAGGCGAAGCGTTGATGTGGGTGCCCAAGTCGTTGCTGCTGAACTGGCTCCCCCCTGGTCCGTGTTGAAGATCTCGGACTTGCCGCACCGCGCCAGCGCCTCTTTCAGAGCGACGACGCAGAACTCCGCATCCATCGTGTTCGACAGCCGCCAGGCCAGTACTTTCCGGCTCGCCCAGTCCATGATCGCCACCAGATAGAGGAAGCCGCGCCGCATCGGGATATAGGTGATGTCGGCGCACCAGACGTGGTGCAGCCCGCGCAAAATAGCGTCGAGGTGAGTGTTAGTGAACGCACCTCAATACCGCTTTACGATGGCTTTGTTGCATAACTTCTCGGGAGCATGACCGCGCTTTTACTTGAAGATATTATGCGATGCGGACGGTGACCGGCGTTCCCATTCTGGAGAAGCGATTGAGGATTGCAGCACGGACTTTGAGCTTGGTGATCTGACGATCGAAGGTGCGGGCTGCAATGCGGTTGCCCAGGAGCTTGAAGCAATGCATTTTGGTCTCGGCCAAACTGCGGCGATGATAGCCGCTCCACTTCTTCCAGATGGCACGACCAGGCCGCTTTGTTGCGCGTAGCGCTTCATTGCGCCCATCGACGCCGGGGCCGTCCTTCGTCCATGGCCGGCCGTTGCGACGGACCGGGATGACCGCATCGGCACCACGTTCGGCAATGGCGGCATGGCACGCCCTGGTATCGTAAGCGCCATCTCCGCCGACGCTGAGTATCTCCTCGTCCTGCGGGATCTGCGCCAGTAGATCCGGCAGCGTCGGCGCATCGCCAATGGCATTGGTCGTGACTTCAATGGCCCGGATATCCAGCGTTCCCGCGTCGATCCCCAGATGCACCTTGCGCCACTGGCGGCGGTAGGAGGCGCCATGCTTGCGCGTCTTCCACTCACCTTCACCCGTCATCTTATTGCCCGTGCTGTCGACCAGAAGGCGCAGGCCGCCTGAGCTGGGCCGCCCGCCAAGCTCGACCGTCAACGTCTTCTGCCGTCGGCACAGCGTCGTGTAATCCGGCACCGGCCAGTCCAACCCGGCCAGCTTGATCAGGCTCGCCACCAACCCTGTCACTTGCCGCAATGGCAGGTTGAACAGCGATTTCAGCGTCAGGCAGAGCTCAATCGCGCTGTCCGAAAATCGCATCGGCCGACCAGGACGACCACACGGCTTCGACAGCCAGTGCATCTTGGGATCAAACCATATTTCCAGCGACCCGCGCCGCTTCAGCGCCGCGTTATACTCCGGCCAGTTCGTCGTGCGATATTTAGCTGCAGCAGGTTTGGGCATCGCGCCCATCTATCCCGCTCGATTCCCTCAAGGAATCCCCACCGTCAGTTTTGCAACAAAGCCGTTCAGAACGGTCGTTGGAGCCTCAAATTCAGGCTGACGCCCTGAGGCCGGTTGCGCGCGCCGAACTCGACGAATGCGGCCGGCGCCAACGTAACGTTGCCGACGTGCCAACGCGCGACCGGTCCAAGCCCGTAGATCCGCTGACGGCTTTCGGGAAGAGACGCTCTAGCCGAACGGGACAGGCTCAACTGTTGGAGTCCGTATCCGCCGATCCCTAGCCGCGATGCATCGGACAGGGCATAAGAAGCTGACAGGTTGACCGCGACCAGATCGCCCGGCTGAACGCGGATCTGGGCGCAGCCGTTCATTCGCGATGTCGCCGATGCGCTCCAGTCGTAGATCGCCCGGCCGCTGACCTCCCAACGTCGGGATGCACGCCACGTCACCGCCAGATAGGGAGAGAGCTGCCAACCGCCCTGACCGGTGTTGACCGGGCGCACCGGCGCGTGATCGCCAACGGGAGCGACGATCTGAAGGGCCAGCCGCGCGGAGACCGATCCTGGGCCGGGATCGGACCGCGACCATTGCAAAAAGGGCGCTACGGTGATGTCGCTAAAGCCGATATGAACACCCGAGCCGCCCGCCGCGAACTGATTTTCAACGCGAGAGACGGGCACCAGCAGCTCGATGCCGGGGTGCGCCCCCGCGATCGTCGCGTCGGCGACAAAAATGGGATGGACGATGAAGGATGCGACCCGCTGGCGATTGGTTCCCGGCGCCGCACCGCCAGCGGCGTCGGCGAGCCGATCGGCCGTCGAACCGAACGCGATCAACTCCAGCAGCGCACCCGGCCTCCCTTCGCCGTCCAGGATGTTCGTTTGTCCCAGATCGAGCGGCGGCAGTGGCGGCGGTGCCGCAGTCTGCGCGTTGAGCGACGTTGCGAATCCAAGGGCCACAATTCCTGGCAGCATCGACAAGCGCCGCTGATGGGCTCGAAGTGATGTCACCCGAGCGTAGCAGTGCCGGCGACACCGCTGATGCTCACGCTGATCGAACCTTCCTGGATCCGCCAGAGCTTCAATTCGTAGCGCCGCAGACCGTTCTTCACGAGTGGCTCGGCGTCCATGATCGCACGAGCCTCGGCCTCGTCGTCGGTCTTGAGGATGGTCAGGCCTTCGCCGATCGTAACCCCGTCCTGGATCAGCGGGCCGGACAGGAAAACCTGATGTTCGTGCTCCTCCATATAACGGAGATGATCCGCGATCCGCTCCATCATCGTGGCTTCGGGTGCCACGGGATATTGCAGGGCGACGAAGAGCCGCTTCATGAGGCTCTTCTCGGTCAACTTCTTCACATCCTGGGCCGTCGTCGTCATCGATTATTCCTGCCCGTTCTATTTTGGCGTGAGCGACGCTTGCCGCTGGGCTGTGCGCAAACGCTCCGCGCCTGAGCGATCGACCATAGTCGGCTCGGTCTCGGCGCCCGGTTGCGGCCAGTTGGCGAACATCTCCGCATAGCTGTGCGAGACGATCTCGATCGTCGTCCACCACGGGTCGCGCGCATAGGCGAGCCGCCAGGGACGGCCGGGCGCAAAGGCATGGGTATCGCTGTGCCGGTGGCCACCCCGTGCGACGATACGCTCCACGGTGGCGTCGACATCAGGGTGCTGGAGCGTGAAGTGCCACGGTCCTGGACGGCGGTAGCCAATGTCCTTGTCTGGCGGCATCGGCGGAGGATCGAGGGGCTCGAACAGCTCGAGGCCGACGCCGTTGCCGGTCAGCAGGTGCGCCTGGAGCAACCGGTTGAACGCGGGCCCGAATACTTGCCGCGTTTCGGCGGTCGCCTTACCCTCCGCGCTCATCAACCGCGGTCCCATGATGTGCGTGAAGCCGAACAGCTCGGTGTACCAATCGATCGCGGCGAAGATGTCGGGCACGGTGATGCCGACATGGTTCAGGATCAGCGGAGGAGTGTGCCCGCTGCTCACACCGTGTACTCGCCGCCGCCGAGGATCGTGAACTCGTTCTCGCCTGCGCCGTGGCGGCGAAACGCGGCCGCCTCCTGATATTCGGGCGACTCGAAGCAGCGCCGCACGTTGTCGGTCGTGTCGAACTCGATCAGCGCAAAGCGATCGAAATGGTCCGGCCCCTCCATCGTCTCGTAGGGCGCCCCGCGCGAAAGCACGCGGCCGCCATATTTGGCCATGATGGCGGGGATGCGATCCGTGTACTTCTTGTACTGGATCGGATCGAGCTCCTTGGCGCGGGCTAACCAGTAAGCGGGCATGATGCTTCCTTCCGAGATGGGCATGTCAGCCGACGAGCGCAGCCGTTTCGCAGCCCTCGCCGACCTTGAAGTCGAGCAACGCGGTCATTGTCGCCACGTCGACGATCGTGACAGCGCCCGCGTCGTGATCGCACACCCAGGCGGTGCGGCCGTCGGGCGAGAAGGCCATGCTCATCGGGCCGTGCTGGACCAGCAGCAGCGACTGCCGCGCGGGCGCGTCCGCCTGGACGCGAACAAGGCCGGCCGAGGGATAATCGCTGACCATCGCGTAGCGGCCATCCGGCGTCGCCTTGACCCGCCGCTCACGATCGCCGCCCTTCGCCGTCGGACGCGGCAAGCCGGCCAGCATCGTGCTGGACAGCACGGCCTGGGAGCCAGTGTCGACAACGAGCAGCGCCGGCTCCTGGTCGTCGACCGCGAAAAGCCGGCGTCCGTCGGGCGACAGATCGAGCCCGGTGATGGCGTGCGTCGTGTCGATCGTGCCAACTCGCCGGCGTGCGACCAGGTCGAGGACCGGAATGCCGGGCCCCGCGCGGTTGCTGAGGTATGCTTTGCCGCTGCGATCGGCGACGATCCAGTGACCTCCTCGGCCGCCGATCTGGATTGTCCCAATCACCTTCTGCGAGCGAGGATCGAAGCCGACCACGGCCGCACCGATGTCGCAGGTCGCCCAGATCGTGCCATCGGGCGCCTCGGCGAGCCCGTGCGGGGCGAGCACCGCGCCGGTCGACAGGAACCCGACCAGCGTGCGGCGCGCGATGTCGATGATCGCGATCTGATTGCCGGGATGGGGGTTCTGCCCGTAAATGCCGTCGCCGTAGATCGACACGTAAGCATATCGGCCGTCGCGTGCGACCAGCAGCTCGTGCGGGCGCGACGGCAGCGCGAACAGCGCCTGCTGCATGCCGGTAACCGCGTCGTAGAAACCGATCGTCAGAGCAGCCTTGTTGACCACCATCAGCGTCTTGCCTCTTGCCTTGCCGCTGATCCGCCCGGAAGCGTCCGGCGACGGGGCTGGATCGGCGATCGTCGCCTGGATCACGCCGGGCGTGGGCGGTCCAGGTTGCATTTGCGCCCACACCGCACGGGGGAGCAGGAGGGCTGCCGACGCGCCCAGGCCCGTCGTAAGCAGTGCGCGTCGATCGATCATGATGACATTTTTCGATAAATGCGCTCATCCACCGGGCTCGCGAGCAACGGCTGTAATGAGCAACGAAAACGACCGCTTTCATCGCCTGTGAGGTGACGGTCACGATCCTCCTCGCTTCGCCAGGTCGTCAGGAGAGCGAAGTGATTGGCCATCGGCGGCGCTTGCCGGATGATCTCCGCCCGTTCGCACCCAGTTACGTCCGTGAGCAGCGCTGCATGGCGCGCTAGAAGCGCGCTGCCCTGCTCAGCCGGGGCGGCGTGGAGATCGATCATCGCGATCGAGTGGACGGAATTTTGCAACGTGCGGGCCGCCGTGACCCGGTGGTGGGTGCGTCGCAGGAAAGCTATTCCTTCGCGCGCCAACGCGTCGGGCGAGTCCGCGAAGTCGCGCCAACTCCAGGTGGCACCGGCAAGTTCAGGTACCTGGAACGGAAAGCTCTCGATCGCGCAGCCGCCCTGGTAGCCGATCGTCGCTAGTGTGCGAAACAGGCCCGGCCAATCGATCATCCGTCCCGTGCCCGGCGTCCCGCGATCGGTCTCGGACGTCTGCATGTGCTTGAGCCAGGGGCCGGCGATGCGGATCGCGGCGAGCGGGTCCTTCTCTTCGATCGCCATGTGCGCAACGTCGAGCAGCAAGCCGACGCGCGGGTGACCGACCGCCTCGCAAAGCCTGACGCCCTCTGCGGCGGTAGGCAGGAAAAAACTCTCGAACCGGTTCATCGGCTCGATCGCGAGATCGACGCCCGCGGCATCCAGATCAGGCCCGACGGCGGCGAATGCCTCAACCGCCCAACCTAACTGCGCCGCGTTAGGCCGCTCGCCCGTGAACCAGCCGACATGCGCGTACAGGGGGCCGGCCAAGGTCGTCGCGCCGAGGCGCCCCGCCGTCTCGATCGCCTGGCGAAGCCAAGTGATGGCAGAGCGGCGGGCGTCGGGATCATGATGGATGGGGCTCTGCTCGGGGCTCGGAGGCGAGGCGGACAAGGTGCAATCAAGCCCCAGCCGGTTGAGTTCGGCCCTGATCGAAGCTACCGGCAGATCGTTCAGCCGCGAGCAGGCGATCTCCACGCCATCCGCGCCGATCGCTTTTATACGGGCGAGCAGCGGTAGGTGCTGCTCGGTAAAGCAATCTGTCCACATGAAGGTGTTGACCGAAAAGAACATCCTCGGCTCCTCAGCGTCGCAGCAACAGGGGCAGAAGCGTATCGCGAAGCCACGGCAGCACCGCCTCGCCCGCAACCATGCCGAGCAGTCCCGCTAGAGCCACTAGGGGCGGCGCCGGCGATTTCACCCGCAGCAAGGCATACAGCAGGCCGACGCTCAGTCCGACGATCAGCGAGACGAAATAGCTTTTCACGCGCCGTCATGCCGCTGCAGGAACGCCAACAGTCGATCGGTCAACTCCGCAGGCGCTTCCTCCGGGATGAAGTGGCCGCTACCGGCGATTACGTCGGTAGCAAGATTGTCGCACTTGGGGGCGAGCGCCTTGGCCAATGCCTCGCCGACACCATGCTCGGCACCGATCGCCAGCACGGGCATCGCGAGTTTCGGGACGTGCGCGAGCGCCGCGATGCTTTGCGGAACGGCACGGTAATAGGCATAGCCGGCGCTCATTCGCTCCGGCTGGCAGTAGCAGCGCATATATTCGTCGATGTCGTCGCTGCCGATTGCTCCGGATATCCGCGTCTTGGTTTCGAACAACCAATCGAGATAGACTCGTTCGCGGCCGAGGGTTAGCCGTTCCGGAAGATCGGGGACCGCGTTGAAGAAGAACTGGAACACTTGCGGCGCCTTCTCGACGGGAAAGCCCGCTTCGGGCAGTGTACCCGGTATCGCCGCGTCGAGGAGCACGATTCGCTCAAGTCCTGCGGGTGCATTGCAGCTCCAGGCATAGGCGATCCAGGCGCCGACATCGTGCCCTACCAAGGTGTAACGCTGAATGCCTTCTCTCGCGAGCGCATCAGCCATGATCGTGGCAACGTTGGATGTCGCATATTGCGCCACGTCGCCGAGCAGATCGGACTCGCCCAACCCAGGAGGATCGATCGCGATCGAGTAGATGCCATCAGCCGCAAGGCGATCCTGAACGTGGCGCCACGCATGCAGGGTCTGCGGCCAGCCAGCTATCAAGATCACCGGCTTGTCGCTCTCTGGACCGCGCGCGCCGGCCGCCAGCCTGATCCCGTCGGACGTGCTAAATATAAGATTATGTTCGGCCACTTCTGATACTTCCTCGATCGAGCGGCCTCGTTCGGCCACCCAAGCTGGGGAGGTCGGCTGCTCGGCGTCAAAATCATAGATAGGTTAGTGTCAGTCGCTATGACATTGCCCGCAAGTGGAAGGGCCTATTCCACGGGATGGAAGGTTAAGACGGCAGTGAAGTTTCAGCCCGGATGGGTGCAACTGGCTAGGCCAGGATCGGGGCACTTGTCGTGCTTAGCCCACGAGCCAGGAAATCGAGGAACAGCCTGACCCGCGGTGGCAGGTGCGTCCTCGTCGCATAGGTGGCGTAAAGGTTGATGTCGTCATGCGCGAAAGCCTCAAGTACCTCCACTAGCTGGCCCGCGGCGAGATCCTCCTCGACGTCCCACAGCGCCTTCATCGCGAGCCCGCGCCCCTCACGCGCCCACCCGTGGATGACGTCCCCGCTGTTGCTCACCAGCGTTCCGGCGACGTCCAAGAAATGCTCCTCGCCGTCTTTGACGAACCGCCATCGGCTATAGACCTCGCGACCCCGCTCCATCCGGATGCAGTTATGCGCTGCGAGGTCGGATGGCGCGGCCGGCGTTCCGCGGCTGCGCAAGTAATCGGGCGATCCACAAACGACGCGGCGGCTGGACAATAGCTTGCGCGAGATCACGTCGCCATCGGTCGGCCGCTTAGTCTGGATTGCGACATCGAGATCCTCGTTGCGGACGCCAAGTCGCTTTTCGGTGACCAGGTACTCGATCTCGATCTCGGGATGCACCTCGGCGAACGACGCGATCAACCCGGCCAAGCGGCGGCGGCCGATCTCCGGGGGCGCGCTCACCCGCAGGCGACCTTGAGCCGTGTCGACGGCACGTGCAGCTTCCGCTTCGGCCTCGTTGATCGCAGCGATGATCGCGGTCGCCCGATCGCGGAACCTATACCCTTCCTCAGTCAGCAAAAACTTGCGCGAGCTGCGGTCCACGAGGCGCACCCCCAAGCGCGCTTCCAGCCCCGCCAGCCTGCGACTGATTGTCGGCAGGGATGTGTTGAGGCGACGCGCGGCCTCGGTCAGACTGCCGGCATCGACGAGGCGGGTGAACAATCGAAGGTCGCTGATCTCGTCTGCCATGCCATCCTTCCACCTGGTGGAACGATGCCTACCGCGTCAGCGCATTGCACCGCAAGCCTGATACGCCATTTCCTGCATGAAGGCGGGCGGTCGTCACTAAGCTTAAGGGAGCCGTTGCCTCCGCGGCTTTGAAAAGCCCGTTGTCAACGGGTCAGATATCGTCGTCCTCACCGGTCAGTTTGCGGCCGCTGACGCGGCGAAGGCGCAGTCCTGGGCGACGCTGCACGCAGCCGCACATACTTCAACCTTTGTCAGAGGAAAGAACAATGCCTAAACATCACTTGGTCGGAATATCTGGGAGCCTTCGTGAAGGATCCTACAATACCGTCATTCTCAATAGTTTAGCCGAACGTCTGACCGGGACGGCGACGATGGATGTCATCTCGATTGGAGATCTTCCGCATTACAGCGAAGACCTCGATATCGGTGGAGGACCCGAGGCTGTCGCCGCGTTTCGTTCCGTGATCGCGCGAGCCGACGGTGTCGTCATCGCGACGCCGGAGTATAATCACGGCATACCAGGCTCGCTTAAGAATGCGCTCGACTGGGCATCTCGCCCCTATGGACGAGCGGCGCTTTCTGGAAAGGACGTGTTCACGATCACCTCGTCGCCCGGCGCTGTCGGCGGCGCGCGTGCTCATGCGCAGCTGAATGAGACCCTCGCCTCGATCGCCGCGCATGTGGTGCTCAGGCCGCAGTCCGTCGTGTCGGGCGTCGCCAACAGGATTGAAGAGGGCAAGCTCACCGATGAGACGGTGTTGACGTTCCTGCTTGCCGGCGTCGACGATCTACTGCGTAACGCCGGAGCGCCTCGCCTCGCCGATCATGAAGAGGCCTGAGGCACAGGCGATGCAGTCCGGGCGCACTTTCGAACGTGCGGTCACCGTCGGCGGCTCACTCGTCTTTCAACGGCGGGCCAGTTCCAGGCCAGTGGGGCGGAGCAAAAGCAGGCCAGTGACGGTGATGGCCTGACGATATTATTGGTCAGTGGGTATTATCTCGCCGGTGTCCAGGTCGATTACGACACTAGGGCCTGTGGGGATTCACAACGGCGCGTGAATGTGATTCACGCTGTGGATGGACTTGCCCCGTTTAAATGGAGAGGCATTTGCTCAGCGTGATGCGGTTCGTTCGAACTGCGCGGGGCTGATGTAGTTGAGCGCTGAGTGGCGCCGGATCGGGTTGTAGAAGCCGTCGATATAGCGGGCAATGGCCTGCTCGGCTTGGGCGCGGGTGTAGAAGACGGTGCGCCAGACGAGTTCGGACTTGATCGTCTGGAAGAACGTCTCGACCATGGCGTTGTCGTAGCAATTTCTCTTGACCGACATGGAGATGCGGATGCTGTGGCGGCGCAGCTCGGCTTGGTAGTCCACAGAGCAGTATTGGCTGCCGCGGTCCGAATGATGGATAAGCCCCTTGGGCGGACGCCGCATGATGAGGGTTTTGCGCAGAGCGGCCAGCGCCAGATCGCGGTGCAGGCGGTCGCCGGCTGCCCAGCCGACGACGCGGCGGGAAAAGAGATCGATGACCACGGCCAGATAGAGCCATCCCTCCCGCGTCCAGACGTACGAGATGTCCACGCCCCACTTCTGATTGGGCGCCGTCGCGGTGAAGTCCTGGTCGATGATGTTCGGCGCGATCGGCCAGCTATGCTCGCTGTCGGTCGTGCGTTTGAACCGCCGTTTCTGCCGACCACGCAGGCCGTTCTCGCGCATCAGCCGCGCCGTGCGCCGGCGTCCGATGGCGAAGCCATCATCCTGCAACTCGCGCGTCATGCGCGGACTGCCGTAGGTGCCGTTCGACAGCGCGAACGCCGAGCGTACATGCGCCAGCATCACCATGTCACCCTGTTGCCGCCGGCTGGCCGGACGATCCTTCCAGGCGAAATAGCCGCTCTGGCTGACGCCGAGTACCTGGCAGAGGCGGTGTACGGGGAAATCCTTCTTCGCCTGATCGACGAGCGCGAACCTCATCGACTTCCCTCCCGGGCGAAAAAGCGGTCGCCCGCTTCAGTATGTCGCGTTCCTGCCGGAGGATCTCGTTCTCCCGCCGAAGGCGCTTCAGCTCGGCAGTGATATCTGCCTGCGGCGCTTCGCCAGGCATCTCCGACAGCCGATCACGCCGACGGCCGATCCACCGCACCAGCGTCGAAAGGCCGATGCCCAAGTCGTCCGCTACCGCGCGCTGCGTGCGCCCACTGGTCGCCACCAGCCGCACCGCTTCGTCCTCGAACTCCCTCGTAAACCGTCGTTGCTTCGTCATCGAGTTCGCCTTTCACATTACGGGAACTCTCCACTTTTCCGGGGCAAGTCCACCGGCGAGGTGGTTCTCGACATCGGAGCGCTCTGGACCGACCAGGGGTTCGTGGCGGCGGCAGGCGACTACGTGACGCGCGGAGGACGGGAGGCCGGCGCGATAGGCAGGATCGGGCCGCGCCAGGCCGAGATTGTCCTGCGGGCGCCGCTGCGCCTCGACGAGATTGCGACGCTGAGCCGTCCTGGCGACTTCGACAGCCTCGCCAAGACCGCCGGCGCCACCCAGACGAGGAGCGAGCGAACCTCGCAAACAGCCTGATGGTCGCGGGCATCAGGCTCGAGGTTCCCGTCGAACTTAGCGCGGCCGCGACCGCAAGGGTGCTCTCGGCCGTGATCACGCAGATCAGGCTCAGGATGGCGTCGTTCACGCCGATCACCCCGGCGCCACCGCCGAGCGGCGACGATGGCTCTTAAGCGCGACGACGCGCGCCGGGGCGGCGCAGATCGGTTAGCCAGCCGCGTCAACCTGCGTCATCGCTCCGGAGCGCGACCGAATGTGGGGGCTCGCCGGTCTGAATGGAGGGGCGGCCACGCTGATCGGCGCGGAGGGCCAACACCGGCGGGGACGGACCAGTGCTCCGCCAAGCCGCCGCGCCGGTCACCGGCCACGCCGGCCGGCACGCGCGTCGGCACGTCCTGGAGTCGCCTCAAGGCACCGTGGCCCACGGCTCGCCCCGCGCCGGGGGCGGTACGTCGCACGACCGGAGGCCCGGCGACGCCCCGCGGTGAGTGCCCCGTGAGTTCCCATCCGCAGCCGAAGCGGCGAACAGGCCGCTAAGTATTTGAAAAATGGTGCTGCCGGTGAGGATTGAACTCACGACCTCAGCCTTACCAAGGATGCGCTCTACCACTGAGCTACGGCAGCACGTCGACGTCAGCCGCCGCGTCGGCGGTCAAGAGACGAGGCAGGCGGGATTGTCAACCCGCGGGTGATGCGGGAGGAGGGGCGCATGGCCGAAGACCACAGACGCGATCGACTGGCGGCGGCCCTGCGCGCCAATCTGAAGCGCCGCAAGCGGCCCGGCCCGGGCGATGCCCCGGGCGGAGGCGAACCGGACATCGTCGGTACGGACGGTCCTGCTGACCGGACGGGCGGCACCCGACGCTAGCCGATCGGCGCGCACCGCGCCGCGAGCCATGTCCTGTCCTCCCCATCGAGCACCGGGCCGACCGTCGCGGCGACATCGGCGTGATAGGCGTTCAGCCAATCAAGCTCGGCCGGCGTCAACAGGTTCGGATCGATCAGGTCGCGGTCGATCGGCGCGAAGGTGAGCGTCTCGAACCCCAGCATCGCCCGGTCCGCGCCCGGCACTTCGCGGGTCGTGACGAGCAGCAGGTTCTCGATCCGGATGCCGTACTCGCCCGCCTTGTAATAGCCGGGCTCGTCCGACAGGATCATGCCGGGCAGCAGCGGCTCGAACACGCCGCCGCCGGGATAGGAGGGCGGCGCCAGCCGCGCGGGGCCTTCGTGCACCGCCAGATAGCTGCCGACGCCGTGGCCGGTGCCGTGCGCGAAGTCGAGCCCGGCATCCCATAGCGGGCGCCGCGCCAGCGCGTCGATCTGCGTGCCGACCGTGCCGGGCGGGAAGCTGGCGCCGGCGACCGCGATATGGCCCTTGAGCACGCGGGTGAACCGGTCGCGCGTCTCCGCCGTCGGCGGGCCGATCGGCACGACGCGGGTCACGTCGGTCGTCCCGTCCGCATATTGCCCGCCTGAATCGACGAGGTAGAGCTGGCCCGGCTCGATCGGGGCGTCGCTTTGCGGCGTCACGCGGTAATGCGGGATCGCGCCGTGCGCACCGGTCGCCGATATGGTCTCGAACGATGCGTCGAGCAGCGCGCCGGTCTCCTGCCGGAACGCCAGCAGCCTGGCCGCCGCGGACAGTTCGGTCTGGCCGCCCTTGGGCGCCTCCGCCGCCACCCAGCGCAGGAACCGGCTGAGCGCGGCGCCGTCACGGACGCTCGCGGCGCGGTGCCCGGCGATCTCGACCGGGTTCTTGACCGCTTTGGCGAGCACGACGGGATCGCGCGCGGCGATCGGCGTCGCGCCGGCGGTGCTCAGCCGGTCGACGATCGCCGTGACGCATCGGTCGGGATCGGCGGCGACCCGCTTGCCGGCGAGCGCGTCGAGCGCGGCCGGGAACGCCGCGCGCGCATGGAGCCGGACCGCGTTGCCGAGGTGACGGGCGACCGCGTCGCCGACCTTGCCGGGCTCGACGAACAGGTCCGCGGTGCCGTCCGCGTGGACCAGCGCATAGGCCAGCCCGACGGGCGTGTGCGCGACATCGTCGCCCCGGACGTTGAGCAGCCAGGCGATCGAATCGAGCGCGGCGATCACCACCGCGTCGGCGCCTTGCGTCGTCAGCCACTCGGCGACGTCGGCGCGCTTGGCGGCCGAGCCGACGCCCGCGTGCGCGTCGTCCTGCACGGTCAGCGGCGCATCGGACGGCGCGGGACGGTCGACCCAGATCGCATCGATCGGATTGGCGTCGACCGCCACCGGCACGCCCCCGCCCGGCGCCAGCGCCGCGGCCATCTGATCGACCTGGCCGCGCGTGTGCAGCCAGGGATCGTAGCCGATCCGCGCGCCCACCGGCGCATGGCGCCCGAGCCAGGCGGCGACGCTGTCCGCTGGCACGCCGACATAATCCCAATGCGCGCCATCCACCTGGTCGCGCACCTGCAGCGTGTAGCGCCCGTCGACGAAGATCGCCGCCCGATCCGGACCGGCGCCGGCCAGCACGACGGCCGTGCCCGCCGATCCTGCGAACCCCGTCAGCCAGCCGAGCCGCTGCGCGTAATCGCCGACATATTCGCTCAGATGCTCGTCCGTCAGCGGAACGACGAAGCCGTCGAGGCCCTCGCTCGCCAGGTGCGCGCGCAGCGCGGCGAGGCGATCCGCATAGATGGGGCCGTCATGAACGGGGTCGGGCATCGCAGGTCTCCGGTCGGGGTGGCTGGCTGGTGCCAGATTCGGGCCCTCGCGCCAATCGGGGCTGGACATACGGCGCGCGCCGGGCCGTTGTGCCACCGTGACCCTCGTCGACATCCTGCTGGGCCGGCGCCTGGCCAATCGCGAAGGCGGCGGGCAGAAGATCGGCTGGATCGCCGGCGTCCCCGCCATGGGCCTCGATGGGCTGGGCTCGGCCTCCTATGGCCCCGAGGCCGCGCTGACGATCCTGGTGCCGCTGGGCGCGCTCAGCCTCGCCTGGATCGGCTGGGTGATCGCGCCGATCGTCGCGCTGCTGGCGATCCTGTACCTGTCGTACCGGCAGACGATCGTCGCCTATCCGTCCAACGGCGGCGCCTATACGGTCGCCAAGGAGAATTTGGGGCCGGGCGCGTCGTTGCTGGCGGCGGCGGCGCTGATGGTGGATTATGTCCTCAACGTCGCGGTCGGCATCTCGGCCGGGGTGGGCGCGCTCATATCCTCGGTGCCCGCGCTTCATGCCTGGACGCTGCCGCTGTGCCTCTGCGTACTCGCGCTGGTCGCGGTCGCCAATCTGCGCGGGACGCGCGAGGCGGGGCTGCTGTTCGCAGCGCCGACCTATCTGTTCGTGTTCAGCTTCCTTGCGCTGATCGCGCTGGCGCTCGTGCGGCTGTGGACCGGCCACCCGCAACCGGTGGTCGCGCCGCCCAGGCTCGCGGCGGGCACGCAGGCGGCGTCCGTCTGGCTGCTGATGCGCGCCTTTGCCGCCGGCTGCACCGCAATGACGGGGGTGGAGGCGGTGTCCAACGGGGTCAGCGCGTTCCGCGAGCCGGTGATCCGGAACGCGCACCGGACGCTGACCGTGATCTGCCTGTCGCTCGGGCTGCTGCTCGTCGGCATCGCGATGGTGGCGCACGGCTATGCGATCGGCGCGATGGACCAGACGCGGCCCGATTACCAAAGCGTGCTGTCGCAGCTCGCCGCCGCGATCGCGGGCCACGGCGTGGTCTATTACGTCGCGATGGCGAGCCTGCTGGCGGTATTGTGCCTGTCCGCCAATACGAGTTTCGTCGGCTTCCCGCGCATCTGCCGGCTGGTCGCGCTCGACGACTATCTGCCGCGCTCTTTTGCGCTCGCCGATCGGCGGCTGGTGTTCTCGGTCGGCGTCGTGTTCCTGACGGTCGTGGCGGGGGTGCTGCTGGTCGCGTTCGGCGGCATCACCGACCGGCTGATCCCGCTGTTCGCGATCGGCGCGTTCCTGACGTTCACGATCAGCCAGATCGGCATGGTGGTGCACTGGCGCCGGCAGGCGGGGCGCAACGCCGGCCGGCTGGCGATCAATGCCACCGGCGCGACCGTGACGATCGTCGCGCTGGTCGTGATCCTGGCGGCGAAGTTCCTGGAGGGCGCGTGGATCGTCGTGATCGCCGTCCCCGCCATCATCCTGATGCTGGCGGGCATCCACCGCCATTACCGCCGGCTCGGCGAGCGGCTGGCCGTGTCCGGGCCGTTCGCGGTGGAGGAGACCGAGCCGCCGACCGTGCTGGTCGCCTATGAGGACCGCACCGCGATGACCGACCGCGCGCTGCGCTTCGCGATGACATTGTCGCCCGACGTGATCGCGGTGCACCTGATGAAGCTCGCCGGGCCCGAGGCCGAGGAGCAGGTCGCGCCGCTGCGCGAGGCGTTCGAGCGCGAGATCGCCGGTCCGGTGGCGGCGCAGGGCATCAGGCCGCCGCGGCTGATGATGATCCCGGCGCCCTATCGCGAGATCGCCGGGCCGGTGCTGGAGCTGGTGGACAAGATCGACGCGGACACGCCGGGCCGCTCCGTGGCGATCCTGATCCCGCAACTGGTGCTGCGCCACTGGTGGGAGCGGCTGCTCCACGGCCGCCGCGCGTCGCGGCTGCGGGCCGCGCTGCTGGCCAAGGCGGGGCCGCGCCTGATGGTTGTCACCTCGCCGTGGCAGGGCTGACCGTGCGCGCGATGCCGACCGGCTTGCGGGCGCTGTCCTAGCGGAGTAATACAGTGCAGCATGGCGATCCCCGAGCATCTGCGCGCCGAACAAGTTGAGGAACGCTATCCCGTCTATCGGCGGCTGAGCGGGGACGCGGCGCTGCCGGACTTCGACGAATGGTCCGATGATCCTGCCGCGCATGACCCTTTCGGCCCGCCGGAGCTGCCGCCTCGCCGACGCCGGATCAACTATTGGCGCTGGGCGATGCGGGGGCTGGGCGCCCTCGTCGTCCTGTTCGTGCTCGCGGTCGGCTGGCTGGCGATCACCGCGCCGCTGTCCAAGTCGCTCAAGCCGCCGACGCCGCCGTCCGTCACGCTGACGGCGGAGGACGGCACGCCGATCGCGCGGCGCGGCGCGGTCATCGGCGCGGCCGTGGACGTCAAATCGCTGCCCAGATACGTGCCCGGCGCCTTTATCGCGATCGAGGACCGCCGCTTCTACCACCATTGGGGCGTCGATCCCCGCGGCATCGCGCGCGCCTTCTTCCACAACGTCCGGTCGGGCGGGGTGCGCGAGGGCGGCAGCACGATCACGCAGCAGCTCGCGAAGAACGCGTTCCTCGATTCCGACCGGACGGCCGGGCGCAAGCTGCGCGAGATGCTGATCGCCTTCTGGCTGGAGGCGTGGCTGACCAAGGATCAGATCCTGTCGCGCTATCTGTCCAACGTGTATTTCGGCGACAATGTGTACGGGCTGACCGCGGCGTCGCGCCATTACTTCGGCCGCGCGCCCGCGGACCTGTCGGTGGGGCAGGCGGCGATGCTGGCGGGGCTGGTCAAGGCGCCGTCCAGGCTGGCGCCGACGACCAACCTGCAGGGCGCGCAGGACCGCGAGATGGTGGTGGTGGGCGCGATGCGCGCCACGGGCATGCTGACGGCGGCAGAGGCCGCGGACGTGGAACCGCAGCGCGTCCGGCACGAGGGGGCGGCAACGCTGCCCAACGGCACGTACTTCGCCGACTGGGTGCTGCCCGGCGCGCGCGACGAGGCGGGCGGGATCCGCACGGAGACGACGGTGCGCACGACGCTCGACCGCCGGCTCCAGGTCGCGGCCGAGCGCGCGGTGCGCCACGCCGGACTCAAGCGCGCGCAGGTCGCGCTGGTGGCGATGCGGCCCGACGGGCGGGTGGTCGCGATGGTCGGCGGCAAGGATTATGCCGACAGCCCGTTCAACCGCGCGACGCAGGCGCGGCGCCAGCCCGGATCGACGTTCAAGCTGTTCGTCTACCTCGCCGCGATGCGCGCCGGGATGACGCCCGACAGCATTGTCGAGGACGAGCCGGTGACGATCGGCGACTGGAAGCCGCACAACTCCGACCGGCATTATCGCGGCCCGATCAGCCTGCGCGAGGCGTTCGCGGTCTCGTCCAACGTCGCCGCCGCGCGGCTGACGCAGCAGGTGGGCGTGAAGGCGGTGATTCGCGCCGCGCGCGATCTGGGCATCTCGACGCCGATCCCAGACGAGGCGACGATCGCCTTGGGCAGCTCCACCGTGTCGCTGCTGGAACTGACCGGCGCCTATGCCGCGATCTCCGCCGGCAGCTATCCGGTGCAGGCGCGCGGGCTCGCCGACATCCAGCAGAAGAGCTGGTATCAGTCGTGGACCAGCCCGAGCCATGCGATCGACGGGCACATCCGCGACGAGATGATGCAGTTGCTCGCCGGCTCGGTCGACAGCGGCACGGGGCGGGAGGCGGCGCTGTCGGTGCCGACCTTCGGCAAGACGGGCACGACGCAGGACAATCGCGACGCGCTGTTCATGGGCTTCGCCGGCGGCCTCGTCTGCGGCGTGTGGGTGGGCGACGACGACAACAAGCCCAACCCCGGCCTGTCGGGCGGCGGCGTGCCCGCGCGGGTGTGGCGCGCGTTCATGGAACAGGCGCTGAACCTCGCGCCCCGCGTCCGGCCCGCGGCGGTGGCACCTGACGAGGCGATCGATCCTGACGCGCTGCCGGGTGACGATGACAAGGGCGATATCGGGGGCGATACCGGGGGCGAGAGCAGGGGCCCGAACGCGGCAGGGCCTGCGCTGGGCGTCGAGGGCAACGTCAAGGCGTTCGGCCTCGACCTCCATGTCGGGCGCGACGGCAGCGTCGGCATCACCCGCTCGCGGGACGAGGAGCGCAGGGCGCCGGCGCGGGAAGAACGGCGGCCTCGGGAGAGCCCAGAGGCGCCTGAGCGGGAAGACTGAGCCGGCGCTATCGCACCAGCCGCGTCACATGCCCCATCTTGCGCCCGGGCCGCGCGCGCGTTTTGCCGTAGAGGTGCAGGTGCGCCCCCGGCTCGGCGAGGATCGCGGGCACGCGGTCGACGTCGGCGCCGATCAGATTCTCCATCGCGACGCCGTTCGCCGTCAGCGCCGTATCGCCCAGCGGCAGCCCGGCGATCGCGCGGATGTGGTTCTCGAACTGCGAGGCGACCGCGCCCTCGATCGTCCAATGGCCGGAATTGTGGACGCGCGGCGCCATCTCGTTGAACACCGGTCCGTCCGCGGTCGCGAAGAACTCGCACGCCAGCAGCCCGACATAGCCCAGCCGGTCGGCGATCCGCCCGGCGAGCGCCGCCGCTTCCGTCCAGTGGCGCGCGATCTCGGCGGGGGCGGGCAGCGTCGAGCGGATTAGGATCGAATTGCGATGCTCATTCCACGGCGGCGGATAGCTGACCATCGAGCCATCGTGTCCGCGTGCGAGCAGGATCGAGAACTCGTGGCTGAACGCGACCAGCCCTTCGAGGATCGCCGGCCTCCCGCCGATCGCCTCCCACGCCGCGTCCGCTTCGGCTGCGTCTTCGATCCGGACCTGCCCCTTGCCGTCATAGCCCATGCGCAGCGTCTTGAGGATCGCGGCGCCTCCGCCAGCTGCGCCGCCGATCATGGCCAGGGCATCGCCCAGCTCCTCGCGCGTCTCCACACGACGCCAAGGCGCGGTGCGGCCGCCGATCTCCTCGACGAACGCCTTTTCCTCCGCCCGGTCCTGCGCGATGCCCAGCGCGGCGGGGGCGGGGTGCACCGGCACCTTACCCGCGAGGTAAACCACCGGGCCGAGCGCGATGTTCTCGAACTCATAGGTCACGACGTCGCAGCCGTTGGCGAAGTCGTCGAGCACGATGCGGCTGTGGTAGTCGGCGCGGGTGAAGGTGGACGCGGTCTGCGCCGCGACGCTTTCCTCGTCGGGTGCCAGCACATGGGTGCGATAGCCGAGCTGCGCCGCGGCGACCGCCAGCATCCGCCCGAGCTGGCCGCCGCCCAGGATGCCGATCGTCGAGCCCGGTGGAAGCGGCGTCACTCGGGCATCTCCGCCACGCCGTCGGTCTGGGCCGCGCGCCACGCCGCCAGCCGCTCGGCGAGCGCGGCGTCCGACAGCGCGAGGATCGCGGCGGCGAGCAGCCCGGCGTTGATCGCCCCCGCCCTGCCGATCGCCAGCGTCCCCACCGGCACGCCGCCCGGCATCTGCACGATCGAGAGGAGGCTATCCATGCCCGACAGCGCGGCCGATTCCACCGGCACGCCAAGCACCGGCAGCGCCGTCATCGCCGCCGCCATGCCCGGCAGATGCGCCGCGCCGCCCGCGCCCGCGACGATCACCTTCAGGCCACGCGCCGAGGCGCCCCTCGCATAGTCGTAAAGCCGGTCGGGCGTGCGGTGCGCGGAGACGACCCGCGCCTCGTGCATCACGCCCAGCACGTCGAGCGTCGCGGCGGCATGCCGCATCGTCTCCCAGTCGGAGGTCGATCCCATGATGATGCCGACGAGGGGCTGCGCCATGCCCGGCCGCGTAACGATCACGCCGCCGCGGGGCAACCGTCCGCGGCGGTTGTCTGCCGCGATGAACGATAGGCGAATATCAGCACCGAACGGGTCGAAATGGGTAAAATACCCGCCCGGCGGAACAGTGCCCGATCCGGACTGTTCAGGAAGTCGGTGCACTCCGCGCGAACAACAGGGGAAGACCCATGGATTTCACGCCCTTCCTGGTCGGCTTCGTCATCATGTCGCTGTCTAGCCTCGCCATCTACGCCAAGGGCTCGAAGGCGCCCGCGGCGGTCGATCAGACCTATATGCATGCGACGGTGCCGTTCATCGCCGCCACCTCCTATCTGGCGATGACGTTCGCGATCGGTGACATCGTCAAGCTCGACGGCACGGTGACGTTCGTCGCGCGCTATCTCGACTGGACGTTCACAACGCCGATCTTGCTCGCCGGACTGGTGCTGACCGCGTTGCATGGGCGGCGCGAGATGTCGGGCTATCTGATCGCCATCATCACGCTCGACGTGCTGATGATCGTGACCGGGCTGATCTCGTCGCTGGCGGTGGCACCGGTGATCAAATGGATCTGGTTCGGCTGGTCGTGCGCGGCGTTCCTCGGCGTGCTGTACATCCTGTGGGTGCCGCTGCGGACCATCAACACGAAGTTGGGCGGCGCGATGACCGGCGCGTACCTCAAGAACGTCACCGCGTTGACGGTGCTGTGGGTGTTGTACCCGGTCGTGTTCGCGGTGGGGCCGGAGGGCCTGAAGTCGGCCTCGACCGATGCCACGTCTTGGGCGATCCTGGTGCTCGATGTCGCCGCCAAGGTGGTCTACGCCTTCTATGCGGCGAGCAACGTCGAGCGGGCACTGGCGGATACCACGACGTCGCGCGACGGGCAGGCCGCCGATCCGTACGTCGGCCGGGTGTGATCGCCGGGCGCGCCCCGTCCTGGCGATGGGGCGCGCTGATCGCGGCGGGTATGGTCGCATCGGTGCTGCCGGTCCCGGGCCAACTTGTTTTTGCGGCCGGTGCAGTCGCGGTCCTTGGTCTTCCGCATGGCGCGAGCGATCTTGCGGTGGTGCCTGGGCCTAGGCGGGTATCGTTCCTGCTGGCCTATGGGCTGGTGATCCTGGCAGTACTGGGCTTGTGGCTGATGGCGCCGCCGATCGCGCTGGTCGGGTTCCTCGTTTTGTCGGCAGTGCATTTCGCGATCGACGGACGTGATGTCGACCTGGCGAGCGACCGGAACGCCGGCTGGGGCCTCGGCGCGCTGCTGGTGGCGGGTCCGGCGTTGTTGCACCGGCAGGCGCTGTCCGGGCTGTTCGCATCGGTGGTCCAACCGGAGGCGGCGACGATGCTCGCGGGTGCGATGCAGGTGGTGGCGATTGTCGCGCTGGTGCCGGTTATCCGTGCGCTGATGGCCGACAGGCCGATTACGGGATCCTCGCGCGTCGAGGTGATCGTCGGCCTCGCCGCAACGCTGATCCTGCCGCCGCTGGTGGGGTTCGCCTGCGGTTTCGTGCTGCTCCATGCTCGCGGGCAGACGCTGGAGCGGCAGCGCGACCTGGGTTGCGCGAGCCTGCGCGACTATGGCCATCGGATTGCGCCCGTGCTGCTGGGCGCCGTCATGGTGCTCGCCGGCGTCGTATTGTTGTTCACTCGCATCGCGCTCGACGGCACCGCGATGCTGTTCGCCTGCATCGCCGCACTCGCGGTGCCGCACATGCTGGTGACGCCCTTGTGGCGGCGCGAGCGGTACGGGAACGCCGTACTGGCGGGGTAAGATAATCGACGACGCTCCCTCGTTGCGAGGAGCGAAGCGACGCGGCAACCCAGCGGTGCGCCCGGATCGATGGGTTGCTTCGCTCCGCTCGCAAAGACGTTCGAGCCGACGCCGCTGGCACCTAGCCGCCAAGTTCCGCCAGCAGGTCCGCCGCGGTCGTCACGCGCGGCACAAAGGGCTCGACCGTGCCCGCCGCCTTCGCCTCCGCCAGTCGTGCGCAGAAGCCGGCGGGGTCGCGGATGTCGAAACGCCACAGGATGGGCGGCGCGCAGTCCCACCAGTCGCTCGCCAGCAGCGCCTCCGCCACGGCGGCGGGGAAGCGGTCGCGGATCGGGCGCGCGGGAACGCCGCCGACGGTCGTGTAGGGGGCGACGTCGCGCGTCACTACCGCGCCTGCCGCGACCACCGCCCCGTGGCCGATCGTCACGCCGCGCGCGATCCGGACGTGGCGGCCGATCCACACGTCATGGCCGATCGTGACCGCGCCGCCGAACCGGTCGGGGAAGGAAGCGGGCGCGGGCATGGCCCCACCGGGGCTACCGCCGAAATCCTCGTGCCCATAGCGGATGCCCGGATAGCCGAAGTCGTACGTTACCATCGACTGGGTGACCCACTCGCTCGGATGCCGCTCGCCCAGCATCTCCACGTCGCTCGCGATCGACGTATAGCGGCCGACGCGCACCCGGCCGAGATACGCGCTCGTCTCGGCATAGGAAAAGGCGCCGAGGTCGTAGAACTCGGTCTGCTGCGGAAAGCTCGCATACGCCTCCACGCGTACCGCCTTGGGAAACACGATGTGGTCGCGCGGTGTGGGGCCGATCCCGATCCGCCGCGCGCGTAACGCCTCCTGTACGCGGGGGCTGAGCGCCAGGCCGATCGCTTGATCGTCCTCGAACAGCAGCTCGGGGACTGCCCCGCCTGTCACGTCCGGGCTCAGAGCGCGTCTGGCTTGGCCGGCCCCGCATGGATGAACTTGTGCAGCTTGATCGCCGGAAAAGCGCGGCGGACGCGGGCGGTGCCGGTGTCGAACTGGTCGACGAGCTCGCGCCACTCGGCCTGGGCGTAGCGGCCGTTGCGTTCCGCGTCGCCGATCACGAGCGCGGTGCGCGCGCGGAACAGGATCTCCGCCGCCGCCTCCGCGATGATCCCGTCGCGCTTGCTGATCCGGTCGGTCGTCTTCAGCCAGGGATTGAGGCGCGTCAGGAAATCGTGGCTGTAGAGGCCGAGCAGGCAGCGCGCGAGCGGCGAGGCGGGCAGATGGTCCCACGCCAGGTGCCGGTTGAACTCCTCGACGCTGCGGCGGAAGCCCGGGAAGATCACGTTGGTGTCGTGCATCAGGAACGCATAGCCGAAGCGCCACCGCCGCGGCGCCTCGTACAGCGCGCTCCATTCCCAGCCGTCGTGCGTGCTGAACGCGTGGTCGACGCCGTCGATCGTCCGGTCCTCGTCGCGCGCGCAGCCGTTGACGACCACCTTGATGCGGCTCGCCGGGATGCCCTCGGCGCGCAGCTGCGCGAGCAGCGCGGGGATCGTGCTCTCGTGGAAGCGCAGGCACGAGGCGACGAGGAAGACGACGCCGTTCTCCGGATCGTCGGCGGGAACGACGGGGCCCTGCGGAATCAGGCACAGCCGCTGCGCCGCCATCGAGTCTTCGGGCTCGTCGCAGAAGAGGCCGATGGGCATGTCGCCGAAGGACTGCGTCCATGTCGAGCTCGGAATATAGCCATTGCCGCCCGACACGAACGCGAACGCCTGCGACGACGGCACCTCGCCCCATTCGTACGGCGCCCAAGTCCCTTCGTTGGGGTGGCCGTGGCCGGTGATGCGACCGCCCGGCCGGAGCACCAGATTGCCGATCGGCTCGACCATGAAACCCCGGCGTAGCGGCTTCACGCGGCCGAACAGGTGCGGGCGGCCGATCAGCTTCGCCATGTCGACGCCGTCGCGCAGGCTCGGCTGGGCGGTCGCAGACCCCGGTCCGCCGCCGCTGCCGGTCTGGTCTAGCGAGGAGAACGGCAGATGCATGAAGGCCTCGCAGCGACGGGACGACCATGAGGGCGTACCGACGGCTCCGTCGGCTGTCATCCGGCAGCGATACAACCTATGATAAGTCGGCGCGACGTGGCGGTCAGACGTCCTCGACCAGCCGGCCGTACAGATCGGGCCGACGATCGCGGAAGAAACCGAAGGCGGCGCGATGGCGGCGGATGCGGTCGAGGTCGAGCGTCGCGGTGATGACGCCCTCCTCCTCGCGGCCGAGTTCCGCCACGATGTCGCCGCGCTCGTCGGCGATGAAGCTGGTGCCGTAGAAGGTCTGGCCCCCCTCTATTCCACTAGGCTCCACGCCCACGCGGTTGGCGGCGACGATTGGCACGACGTTGCTGACCGCATGGCCCACCATCGCGCGCCGCCAGAGCCGGGCGGTGTCCAGCGAGGTGTCGTGCGGCTCCGATCCGATCGCGGTCGGGTAGAACAGCACTTCGGCCCCCATCAGCATCATCGCGCGCGCGACTTCCGGGTACCACTGATCCCAGCACACCCCGACGCCCAATTTCGCGTGCGGCGCCTCGCGCGGTCCGGGCCATATCTTGAAGCCGGTGTTGCCGGGGCGGAAATAGAACTTTTCCTCATATCCGGGGCCGTCGGGGATGTGGCTCTTGCGATAGACGCCCTGCACCTCGCCGTCCGGGCCGATCATCGCGAGGCTGTTGTAATGGTGCGGGCCGTCCGCCTCGAAGAAGCTGGTCGGGATGGTGACGTGGAGCGCCTCGGCCAGCGCCTGCATCGCCAGCACCGCCTTGTGCTCGGTCACGGGCGCGGCGGCGGCGAACAGGCCCTCGTCCTCGACGCGGCAGAAATACTCGCCTTCGAACAGTTCGGGCGGCAGGATCACCTGCGCGCCGCGCGCGGCGGCTTCATGGACCAGGCGCGAGACGGCGGCGATATTGCGGTCGATATCGGGCGTGAAGCCGAGCTGCAGCGCGGCGACGGTGATCTGGGTCATGGGCGAGGATGTAGGATAGGGCGAGGCGGGGCGCCACCGCATCCTCCCGTCACCCCGGCCTCGTGCCGGGGTCCAGCGCCGCGCCGGGCAATGCCGAGTACGAAAGGGACGGCGGGTCATGCCGGTCCCCGACCGATTGCCTTTCGTGCCGATCGATCGCATCTCAATCCGGATACGAAGCATAGGAGACTCGCATGCTTGTCGATGCCGCCCAGGCGATGCTTCCGACGCCGCGCGCTCGACAGTCTATGCCAGTCCAGCCGGTCCGAGCGCGCCTGTCACGGCGGGCATACTCTCGCCAGCAGATACCGCATCGCCGGCCGGTACCGGCGAGGACGTGGTCGTGACGGCCCGCGGCAACGAGCAGTTTCGTCTTCGCCCGAGCACGCCGCCCGAAACCAAGCCATCGTTCTTCAAAAGGCCATTACACATTCAAATCGCCCCGGGCGTGAGCATCGGTGGCGCGAGCGCTGGCGTAGGCGCGGGATTGCAGGTCGAGTTCGGTCCCGGGCGCAAGAGCGGCGACAAGGCGCAACAGCCTCCGCCGTCAACTCGGCCAACGCCTGCGCCTGCCGATTAGGCCGGCACCTGCTGCGAGATGCAGTGGAAGCTGCCGCCGCCGGTCAGGATTGCGTCCGCCCTCAGCCCCACCACCTTCCGCCCCGGGAACAGCGCCGCGATCGCCGCGACCGCCGCCGCGTCGTTGGCCGCGCCGTACAGCGGCACCACCACCGCCGCGTTGCCGATGTAGAAGTTCATGTAACTCGCGGGCACGATATTCTCGTCGCGCAGGACGCGGCCGGGCGAGGGCACGCCCACCACCGCGACGCCCGCCGCCTCGGCGCGCGCGCGCGCATCCTGGTACACGCGCCAGTTGGGATCATTCTCCTCCGGCACCGGCAGCGCGAGGCGGTTCGAGCCGACGAAACGCGCGAGGTTGTCGACGTGGCCGTCGGTATGGTCGTTGACCAGCCCGTCGCCCAGCCACAGCACGCGGGTGTAGCCCAGGTCCGCCGCCAGCCACCGCTCGATCTCCGCCTTCGACAGTGCGGGGTTGCGGTTGGGGTTGAGCAGGCATTGCTCGGTCGTCACGACCAGACCGCTGCCGTCGCCGTCGATCGCGCCGCCTTCCAGCACCCAGTCGCGCCGGTCCACCGCTATGCCCTCGGCGCGAGCCAGCCGCTCGCCGACGTCCTCGTCGCCGGGCAGGTCGTACTTGCCGCCCCAGCCGTTGAAGCCGAACGCGCGGGCTTTGTGGGGCGAGAGCAGGATCGGGCCGGTATCGCGAAGCCAGATGTCGCCGAAGGCGTGCACCACGACGCGCGCGAACGGCGCGGTCGCATTTGCCGCATCCGCGGCCTCACCGTCGGCGGCGACCAGCATCACCTGCTCGCCACGCCCGCCCGCATGGACCGCGCGGGCGAAGGCGCTCACCTCGGCGCGCGCGGGCTCCAGATCGTCTAGCCACAGTTCGGGATGGCTCGGGAAGCCGATCCACACCGCGCGGTGCGGCGCCCATTCGGGGGGAGGGGATGTCATGTCGGGGGGTTTTAGGGGTAGTGCCGGTCGAGGTGAAGCTTTCCCTGTCGTCACCCCGGACTTGATCCGGGGTCCCGCTGTCTTGGGTCAGCACAGAAGAAGCGGGACCCCGGGTCAAGCCCGGGGTGACGAAGGATCAGTTGCCCGCCCGGCTCGCGTCGCGGATGCGGCGGAACTCGCTGGTGGGGTACCAGTTCGGGAAGTTCGTTCCCTCCGCCAGTTGCCGGCCGAGCGTATAATAGATGTCGAGGTCCGCCACCGCACCGGACCAGTCCCACGCTGCGTCATATTCGTCCTGAGGCTTGTGGTAGCGGTGCGCGACATAGTCCTCCGTCGCCGCGCGGCCGGCCGCCATGCCGCCGACCACCAGGTCGTCGCCCGATCCGCCGTCGAACATCGGCACGCCGAGCTTGGCGAACGAGAAATGGTCGGAGCGGAAGTAACCGCCGCGCTCGGGATGCTCCTCGGGGCTGATCGTGCGGGACTCGGCCGCGACGATCGGCTTGATGAGGTCCTCGAGTTGCGACTTGCCCGCGCCGGTGATGACGAAGTCGCGCGCGCGGCCGTGGACGTTGAGGACGTCCATGTTGACGCCGCCGACCGTCTTGGCGAGCGGGTACACCGGATGCTCGGCGTAGTAGCGCGAGCCGAGCAGCCCCGCCTCCTCGGCGGTGACGGACATGAACAGCAGCGAGCGGCGCGCGGGACCCGCCTTCGCCTGCGCCTCCGCCAGTGCGATCAGCCCGGCGACGCCTGAGGCATTGTCGAGTGCGCCATTGCAGATGCCGTCGCCGTTCACTGGGTCGCAATGGCCGAGGTGATCCCAATGCGCGGTGTACAGCACGACCTCGCCGGGCGCGGCGGTGCCGGGCAGGATGCCGAGCACGTTTTGCGACGCCTGCCGCCGGATCGTGTTGGTCAGCCCAGCGGACATGGTGACGCCCAGCGGCACGGCCTTGAAGCCCGGCTTGCCGGCGGCGGCCTCCAGCGTGGCGAAATCCTGTCCGGCGCTCGCGAACAGGCGCTTGGCCGCGTCGAGCTGCATCCAGCCGATCATCCGGCTCTGGTCCCTATGGTCGCCTGGCTCGTCGAGTTCGAGCTGCGGGCCGGTCCATGACGACTGCACGACCGCCCAGGGATAGGCCGCCGGCTCGGTCTGGTGGACGATGATCGCGGCGGCGGCGCCATGGCGCGCGGCCTCCTCGTATTTGTACGTCCATCGGCCGTAATAGGTCATCGCGCGGCCCTCGAACGGACCGGTGCGGTCAGGCGAGCGCCAGTCCGGATCGTTGACCAGGATCACCACCGTCTTGCCGTGGACGTCCAGCCCCGCGTAATCGTCCCAATGATCCTCGGGCGCGGTGATGCCGTAGCCGACGAAGACGACCGGGCTGTCCTTGATCGCTACCGACGGCGCCACCTGATAGGTCGCGCTGACCATGTCGGTGCGGAAGGCGAGGCTGACCGGCGTCTTGCCGCCGCTGAAGACCATCGGCGCGTGGGCAGTGCCGGCGATCTCCACCATCGGTACCGCCTGCGTCCACTGGCCGTGATTGCCGGGCTTCAACCCCGCCGCCTTCATTCGCTCGACGATATAGGCGACCGTCTTGGCCTCGGCCGGCGTGGTCGGCTTGCGGCCTTCGTACGCGTCGGAGGAAAGCTCCTTGGTGACGGAGCGCAGCGTGTCGATCGAGATGGCGGGCGGGGCGGGGGCCGCGGCGGCGGCGAGGAAGGCGAGGGCGAGGGGCATGCGGTGCTCCGGCGAGGAGGCGCAGGTCTGGCAGCGCGGCGAGAGTGGCGCAAGTTTCCCGCACCCGTTCATGCTGAGCTTGTCGAAGCACAGTCTTTCTTGGCTCTTCGCGTCGCCCCTTCCCTCCGTTCGCCCTGAGCTTGTCGAAGGGTGTGGTCCGGAACAGGTGCTTCGACAGGCTCAGCACGAACGGAGGTTTGTCGCAGGACAACTCCCCCTCACGCCGCCGCGTTGTCGATCCCGAGTTCGCCCAGCTTGCGGTACAACGTCGATCGGCCGATCCCGAGCCGCCGCGCGACCTCCGTCATTCGGCCGCGGTAGTGACCGATGGCGAGACGGATCACGTCGGCCTCGATCTCGTCGAGCGCGCGCAGATTGCCGTCGGCGCGGAACAGCGTGACGCCGCCCGATGTCGCCATCGTCAGCGGCACGCGCGGCGGCGCCAGCCGCTGCTGCCCGAGCGCCGCGATCTGCGGGAAGTCTCCGCGGGTCAGCGCCGCCTCCTCGCACAGTACGGCGGCGCGGAAGAGCGCATTTTGGAGCTGGCGCACGTTGCCCGGCCAATCGTAGGCGGCGAGCAGCGCCAGCGCATCGTCGGTGATGCCGAGCGACCGGAGCCCGGGCTGCTCGGCGATCCGCGCCAGCAGATGCCGGGCGAGCGCGGGTATGTCGGCGGTACGTTCGCGCAGCGGCGGGATCGTCACCTGCACGCCGCCAAGCCGGTAGTACAGGTCCTCGCGGAACCGCCCCGCCTCCACCTCGTCTAGAAGGCGCCGGTTGGTGGCGGCGATCACGCGCACGTCCACCTCGCGCGGGTGGCGCGCGCCCAGCGGATGGATGACGCCGGTCTGCAGGACGTGCAGCAGGCGGAGCTGCGCGTCGAGCGGCATCGCGCTGATCTCGTCGAGGAACAGCGTGCCGCCGTCCGCGTCGGCGAAGCGGCCCACCTTGCGCTCGAACGCGCCGGTGAACGCGCCCTTCTCGTGGCCGAAGAGTTCGGATTCCATCGCATTGACGGGCAGCGCGCCGAGATTGACGCTCGTCATTGGCCGGCGCGATCGGGGCGAGGCGGCGTGGATCGCCTCGGCCACCACTTCCTTGCCGACGCCGCTCTCCCCCTCGATCAGCACCGGCACGCGCGCGCGCGCCGCCTTGGCCGCGATCGCCAGCGCGGCGCGGAAGTCTGGCGACGAGCCGACGATCTCGTCGAACGCGAGGAGCGCGGGGATCTTCTCCGTCAAGGGGCGCAGTTCGCCCGCCGCCGTGCCCGCCACCGCCGCCTCCAGTGCGACGAGCAGCCGCTCGGGCGCCAGCGGCTTGACGAGGAAATCGGTCGCGCCGCTGCGCATCGCCGCCACGGCATGCGCGACCGAACCGTTGGCGGTGAGCAACAGGATCGGCAGCGACGGGCGCCGGCTGCGCAGCTCCGCGATCAGCGGCGCGGCATCGGCGTCGGGCGCCCAATGATCGAGCAGCACCGCGTCGAGCTGCATCCCGTCCTGCGTGCCGAGCGTCGCGATCCCCATCTCGCCGTCGGTCGCGAAGATCGAGCGCCAGCCCCCGCGCGCGGCGAGCGCCGACACCAGCCGGCGCTGCGCGGGCTCGTCGTCGATCAGCAGGAGCAGGCGCTGGCCGTTGCGCGTCATCGATGGTTGGTCTCCGTGTCGGGACGAGGCTGTAGCGGTGCCGGGTAAAGGCCGGCTTAAGCCTCGTTCCGGCGGCCGGCGGGGGACTTGAGGGCTTCGGCAAGCCCGGTTAGTGATGGACGGGATATGGAACAGCGGGACGCAACCACGATGGCCGACGACACGAACCTGAAAGGCCATGTGGCGACCTATGACGGCCTGATCGGACTGATGAAGTGGGGCGCGGTCGCTGTGGCGGTGATCGTCACCGCGGTGATCCTGCTGATCGCCCGATAACGGACGCGTCGCCGTTCAGCCTCCCGGGGGCGCGCGTCGGTTCAGCGCCTCCTGACGGTGTCGGCTCGATCCCCGCACGATGATTTTGGCAGATGACGGACAGGCGCGCGACGCCGCTGCGTCGGCGGCACGGCTCGCCGGACTGTCGGCGATGCCCGAGATCGGATGGGCAGATGCGGCGCGCGAGCTGGTGGGCGCCGTGCCGGCGGTGCTGATCGTCGAGGCGGTCGGCATCGCCGACGCGCCGCTCACCCGTGTGCTGCCCATGCTTGCAACGCTCGCCGCAGAGGCGGCGTGCGCGATCGTGCTGACGCTGGAGGCGGGGCAGATCGACCTCGTGTCCGCCTTTCTGCTCGATGACCGCGTCCAGCTGCTGTGCGATCCGACGCTCGCCGATCGCGCCGCCGCGCTGGTTGTGGCGCGGGCCGCAAGCGAGGGCGGCCGGCTCCGCGATCCGGCCGGTGGTGGCGGCGGTGGCGAGGCGGAGCGGCTCGCAGCGCTGGCACGCGAGATCGCCCGGATCGGCGCCACGCTGGCCGAGATCGCCGTGCGGCGCGAGAGCGCGCCGGCCGTCGCCGATCGCACCCCCGACTACATGCCGCCGCCGCCCGAGCCCGGGCTGGTGCCGGTGACGGCGGCCGATATCCGCGCCGCGATCCGCGCGCGTCGCTCACGCGACGTGGAGTTCGGGCCGGGCTGGTTCGAGGATCCGGCGTGGGACATATTGCTCGACCTGTTCGCCGCCGAGCTGGAGGAGGCGCAGGTGTCGGTCTCCAGCCTGTGCATCGCCGCGGCGGTCGCGCCCATCACGGCGCTGCGCTGGATTACCAGGATGACCGCCGCCGGGCTGCTGATCCGCCGCAACGACGCGCGCGACCGGCGCCGGGCGTTCATGCACCTGAGCGCCCGTGCCCGTGCCGGGATGGTCCGGCATTGCGCCGCCGCCAGGCAGGCCGGCGCGGCGATCGCCTGACCGGCGGGTGATGCGATTGGGACTGGCAATGGTCGATCGGTGGGTAGTAAGGCGTGGAGCGGGGGCGCTTAGCTCAGCGGTAGAGCAGCTCGTTTACACCGAGCTGGCCGGCGGTTCGATCCCGTCAGCGCCCACCATCCTTCTGCCGCGGCGGCGCTGGTCGGACGGCGACGGTTTGGCGGCTTTGCGAGTCAATCGAGGGCGATCACGATGCAAGATCCCGATCCGAGCACCGTCGCCAGTCCCGGCACGTACACGCGGCGCGGACCGGTACACCTGTCGGGCATGCAGTTGCGGGCCGGCACGGTGGCCGCTATCGTCCTCGCGCTCGCGGGCGTCTTCACGCTCAAGGGCTTCCTGCCGGCGCTCGCCTGGGCGGTGATCTTCGCGATCGGCCTGTGGCCCTGGCACCAGCGGCTGCAACAGCGCTGGCCGGGGCATCCCGAGCGCCTCGCCGGCCTGTTCGTGCTCGGCGTGTTGCTGGTCTTCGTCGTTCCGCTGACGCTGGTGACGGTGCCGCTCGTCTCGGACGCGCACGACGCGATGGCCTGGGTCGCCAAGGCACGCCAGAACGGCGTCCCGCCGCCGCCGGTGCTCGCTACCTTGCCGTTCGGGGACAGGCTGGTGCCGCTGTGGCAGCGCGATCTCGGGCAGCCAGGCGGCATCTCGGCGCTGGCCGGCCATGCCATGCAGGGCGGCCTGCTGGCCACCGGCCGCGCGGTGGGCGCGGAGGCGGTGCATCGCCTCGTGCTGCTAGGGTTCATGCTGCTCGCGTTGTTCTTCCTGCTGCGCGACGCCGACGATGTGGTGGAGCAGCTCAGGATCGGCAGCAGCCGCGCGTTCGGCGCCGCGGGCGAGGACGTCGGCCGCCAGATCATCCGCTCGATCCATGGCACGGTGAACGGGCTCGTCCTGGTCGGGCTCGGCGAAGGCGTGATCCTGGGCATCGCCTATGCCGTCGCAGGGACGCCGCATCCAACGCTGTTCGGCCTCCTGACCGCGCTGTTCGCGATGGTGCCGTTCGGGGCGGCGGTGGCGTTCCTGGTCGCGGCGGCGGTGACGCTGGCGGCCGGCAACACGGTCGCGGCGATCGTGATCGTCGTGCTGGGGTTCGTGGTCACGTTCGTCGCCGATCATTTCATTCGCCCGGTGCTGATCGGCGGCGCGACCAAGCTGCCGTTCTTGTGGGTGCTGCTTGGCATCCTCGGCGGCGTGGAAGGGTGGGGGCTGGTCGGCCTGTTCATGGGGCCGGCGATCATGGCGGCGCTGGTGCTGCTGTGGCGCGAGTGGGTCGGCTCGCAGCAGGGCCCGCTCAACCCGCCAATCGCCGGCTCGACCGCGAGCGACGCGTGAGCGACGGCTCGGCACCCGGATGAGCTGACTGACCCTAGCGCGCGTGGCCCAGCGCCTCCTTGTCATGTGGCGGTCGGCGTGGAGGCGCAGACCCGAGCCGTAGCGCCACCGCAGCGGGCGATGGCGTCGGCACCGGCGCTCCGGACCCTCGTATCGGGCCGATCGCGCTGTTGCCGCCTCGATACCCGCGGCGGCTGTCCGCAACTTGCCGCCAGCCGCGCCACCGAGCGCGGGCAGGTGGGGTAATATCATCGCCCTCGTTCCTGGCGGGAGGTCGCCCCACGTAAGCCGATCACAGCGACCGCAGGAGCCGCATCGCCTGCGCGATCCACGGCGGGTCGATCACCGCCAGCTCCCGCGCGCCCGGCCCGGGCGGCAGCAGCCGCAAGCCACCAGGACCGCAGGCGAGCAGCCGTCCGAACGCGAACCGGCCGGCGGCGAGCGGCACCAGCACGTCGCGGTTCAGCGCCTGTGCAAAGCCTTCCGGCGGCAGCGGCACGCACCACAGCTCGTCGCCTGCGCGGTAGTCGCCGACCCCGGCTGAGACGACCACCGCCACCGCGCCGGGCGGAGCGGCGGGGGCGACCAGCGCGACGGGCGCGCGGGGCGCCCGTGCGCCCGCCATGTCGATCACCGCCGCGACCGGCAGCTCGGCGCGGCTGGGGAGCGTGACCAGATCGCCCGCCGACACCTCCAGCGCTGCCGCCAGCCGGTTGATCCAGCCGACGGAAACGGTGCGCGTGCCCGTTTCGAGGCGGCTGACGGTTTGCGCAGTGGATGGTGGGACGCAGCGGCGGGCGACTTCTTCCAGCGTCAGCCCGCGTGCGCGGCGGACCTCGCGGATGGCGGTGATCATGGGCGGTTCCTGTACCGATGTGGTAAAATCCCTGTCCTACAACCGCCGGTTCATGGCAAGCCCTCGCGAGATGACGGCAATTGGACGGGCGATGCGCGACTGGGTGGAGGGCGTGGTGGACGGCAATGGCGTGTTGCGGGTGCCGGGAGCCGGCCAGTCACCGGCCACGGCCCTGCCGGCGCGCGGCCGCCGCGTGACGGTGAACCGCGCCGAGTCGCCGCTCGCCTGGCTGTGGTCGCGCGGGATGGTCGACGCGCGGCAGCATGAGGCGGGGGAGCGGTTGCGCGCCGACCATGAGCGTGCGGCGGTCGCTCCCGCCGTCACGATGCGCTGGGCGGAGCGCGTCGACGGCGGCCGCGGTGCCGCGCCCGATCCGGGCGAGGCGCAGCTCGCGGCCAAGCGCCGGTTCGATGCCGCGATCGGCGCGGTCGGGCGCGGGCTGGACGACGTGCTGTGGCGCGTGATCTGCGCCGGCGAGGGGCTGCCGACCGTGGAGTCGGCGTTCGGCTGGCCGACCCGATCGGGCCGCGTGGTGCTCGGTTTGGCGCTCGACCGGCTGGCGGACCATTATGGGCTGCGATAGCGGGTCGGTCGCCGCCGGGACGAGGCCCGCGTCAGGATCGTGGGCGCGCGGTCGCGGGCCTGATCCCTCCCCGCCCGTGGGTGAGGTCCAGCGTCACGTCCCAGTCCTTGAGCGCCTGACGGCCCAGATCGCCGTCCATGATGAGGTCCCGCACGATCGCGGTTCCGCCCAGCCGCGCGCGCGCCGTCGCCGCGACGTCGAGCGGCTGCCGCCCGTCGGCCACGGCCAGCCCGATCAGCGGCGCCGCGCGCTTGTCGATCAGGGACGGCCCGTAATTGCCGGTGTCGATCTCCATCCAGAGCCGGCCCGACCTCGTTGCCAGGCCGATGTCGGCGGTCAGCGCCGCCCCTTCGGCCTCGCGCACCAGCCGGATCGGCACCTCCTGTCCCGTCGCGGCGATCCGTGCGGCGCTGCGGGCGTCCTCGACGGTGAGCGAATGGCCGGCCACCGACAAGGTGACCGTCTCGCCGTCGAAGGCATCCAGCCCGATCGCGCCGGCGAAGCGCCGACCGACCGGGCCCATCAGCTTCTCGAGGTCCAGTACCGACAATTGCGGCACGCGCCGCGTGACGGCGCCGAGCTGGATCGTCGCGGCATTGCACCGTTCCGTGTCGACGCGCTCGCCGATCGCGCGAAAGCCGGTGATCTTCCCCCAGGGAGTGCAGCCGATGGTGCGGGCGGCCGCCGGCGTGACCGCGGACGTGCCAATCCCGCTGTCGAACAGGTACAGTCCGGGATGGCCATCGACGCTGACGGGCAGCGCCTCCACATCGCCGTTCACGATCTCGAGGGGCAGCACCGTCTGGGCCGCTCCCGCCCCCGACGCCGAAACCGACACCGCCGCGACCAGGCTCATCGCCGACGCTGCTTTCGACCACCACTTCATCTGCCGATCAGCTCCGCTGGTTTGTCGGTTGGCCGACCGTGCCGGCATCCGTCACCGGTGCCGGCTACAGGATGCCGCCGCGAAGGGCCACATGGCAGTCATGCGCGACCGCTGCCATCCCTGCCCGTGACGACCAACGCATCATTGTCGCGTGCGACGGGAATGTGCTTTGGGGGCAGCCGGAAGGAGCGATTCCATGCGCTTTGCGATCACCCATTGCCACGGATCGGGCAATGACTTCCCGTTGATCGACGCGCGCGGGCTGGACGTGCCGCGCGAGGCTTGGCCGATCGTCGCGCGCGCGCTGGCGGATCGCGGCGGGCCGGTGGGGGGCGACGGGCTGTTGCTGCTGGTGGCGGGCGAAGACTCGCATGATTTCGGCATGGTGATGTTCAATGCCGATGGTTCGGAAAGTCCTCAATGTCTCAACGGGTTGCGGTGCGTCGGGCGGGCGGGGCTGGCGGCCGGGGGTATTGACCATGCGCGCGTGAAGCTCGTCACCAGTTCCGCCGAGGTGTGGGCGGAGCCGCCGCTCGCGCCCGGGGTGGTGACGATCGGGGAGCGCGCGGGGCCGGTGGGGCTGCGCATCGCGGACTGGCCGCTGGCGGGCGTCGAGGCGGATGCCGAGGGACGGCTGATCGACTCAGCCCTGCCGCCGCTCGGCTCGCCGCTGCGCTTCACCGCCGTCCTGATGCCCAACCCGCACCTCGTCGCCTTCGTGGAGCAGGTGGACGAGGCCGAGCTCGTCCGGCTGGGCGAGGTGTGCGAGGCGGCGCCGGCCTGGCTGCCCAATCGCGCCAACGTGTCGTTCGTCGAGGTGCGCGGGCCGGGCACGCTGCCCCCCACGATCTTCGTGCGGACGTTCGAGCGCGGCGTCGGGCTGACCGACAGTTGCGGCAGCGCGATGGCGGCGTCGATGGTCGCGGCGGCGATCACGCGCCGGATGAGCTGGGACACGCCCGTCACCGTCCTCAACCGCGGCGGCCGCGTCCGCGCCACCGCCGGCAGCGACGGCTTCGCGACGATCAGCGGCAACGCGACCTGGGAATGGGCGGGCGAGGTGGACGTCGATGTGGAGGGGGGCCTGGCGACCGGCGTGGCGAGCGGGCTGGTGGTGACGAAGCGGTTCGACGACGAGGTCGCGGCCTGGGCGGCGGCGGTGAGGTGAGGGGACGAGGCCGCTAGGTCAGCCGTTCCTCCCCCTCCGTCGCCTTCGGCGCCACCTCCCCCTTGCGGGGGAGGATCAAGTACGAACTGATCCTCCCCCGCAAGGGGGAGGTGGCCGGCGCAGCCGGACGGAGGGGGAGGTAAGCGATGCGCCTTGAAGGATCGAACTTCGGCCGAAGCAACGCCAATCGCCTCCGCAGGGCGATGACTCCACCCGAAATCGCGCTGTGGCTTGCCTTGCGGCAGAACGACGCCGGCCTTCGTTTCCGCAAGCAGCAGGCAGCGGGTGACTATGTGCTCGACTTCTTCTGCGCGCCCGCGCGGCTTGTGATCGAGGTCGATGGTGAGGCGCATGAGCGGGGCGATCGACCGGCGCGTGATGCGCTGCGGGATGCGTGGTTGCGGGGTCGGGGCGTCGACGTGCTGCGCTTTGCGGCGCGTGACGTGCTGACGGAGCTTGAAGCGGTCGTGCGGCAGATCATGGCGATCGCGGTTGAACGGCGGGATGCGATCGCGAGCGGAAGGCGTCCTCCCCCTCCGTCGCCTTCGGCGCCACCAGTGCCGGGTTGATCGTGCCCCCGGCACGATCTTGAACGCGCGGCGCGCGTTCATCCCGGCACTCCTGGCGGGGGAGGATTGTCTTGATCCTCCCCCGCGAGGGGAGGTGGCCGGCGCAGCCGGACGGAGGGGGAGGTACCCGCCTCTTTTAACCAAACCGGTACAAACCGTTTGACAGCGTCACGCTGTCTGTGTACAAAACAGGAACATCGAGAAATACCGACACGGGCCGGGGCGGCCTTCGCGGGGTGCATCCTTCCTTAGGATCGGCGCCTGGTGAAGGCTGCCGCCGGCCCGTTCGCGTTGGCGGGAGACGGCGACATGAACGAGGCCACGGACGACATCGGCGGCGAAGTCAGTGACGAGCGTGTTCAGGGTAGCGCCGGTCATCGGGTGCAACTGCGAGCGGTCAGACCGTACGAGTTCACGCGCGCGAAGCGTCAGGTGTTTCTGAATACACTGGCGGCCACGTGCAACATCAGGACGGCGGCGCGTGCCGCCGGCATCACGGCGAAGACGGCGCACGCCCTGCGCCGTCGCTCGCCCGAGTTCGCGACGCTTTGGGCGGAAGCGCTCGACATCGGCTACCACTATCTCGAGGAGCAGCTGCTCGCCCGCGCGATCGAGGGAGTCGGTGCCATGGGGATCGACCCGGACGCCGCCCCGATCGAGCCGTTGCCGCCGCTCGCCGGCTGGACCGATGCCGACCACAGCGGAACGATCCCGACCGTCAAGGGAGCGAGGCCCACCGTCGTAGGCGGGATCGGCCCGGCCGCCGCAGGCGAGATCAGCCCGGCCGCCGCAGGCGGGATCGGCCCGGCCGCCGCAGGCGGGATCGGCCCGGCCGCCGCAGGCGGGATCGGCCTGGCCGCCGGTGCCGGTTCGGGCCTGCTGACGGGCCGGGGACTGCCCGCCGCGTACCAACTGGCGCTGCTCATCCTCAATCAGCGTCGCGCCGCGCAGGAGAACGGGCCGCGAAACAAGCGTCGCAAGGCGATGACGAGCGAAGAGGTCGATGCGCTGCTGGTCAAGAAACTCGATCGGCTAGACCGGTTGGAGGCGGCGAAGGCGGCGCGCGCCACAGCCGGCGGCGACGCGCCTGGCCTCGCCGTCGGCGACACGCTCCTCCCCGTTGCTCGACGGGCCGAAACGGGGGAGAACGCATGAGCCGAGACGGACCATGGACGGCGGTCGAGACCGCATTGGCGGGGAACCCGTTCGATCGCCTGCGTCGACTGACGCCCGCTGCTCGCGCCAGATTGGTGCGAGAGTTGCCGGTGGATGCAGCCGAGGAGCTTGCCAGCCGCTGGGCGCCCGACGCCCACGCCGGCCAGCTCGCGCCGCCGGGCGACTGGCACGTCTGGCTGATCCGCGCGGGTCGCGGCTTCGGCAAGACGCGCGCCGGCGCCGAGTGGATCAGCCAGCTCGCGCGCGACAACCCGAAGGCGCGGATCGCGCTGGTCGGCGGCACGATCGAGGACGCGCGCCGGGTGATGGTGGAGGGGGTGAGCGGGCTGGTCGCGGTGTCGCGGATCGCCGAGGACATGATCTGGATGCCCGGCAAGGGCGAGCTGATCTTCCCGTCGGGCGCGCGCGCCTACGTCTATGCGGCGACCAAGCCCGAAAGCCTGCGCGGGCCCGAGCATGATGCGGCCTGGTGCGACGAGCTGGGCAAATGGGGGCCGGGCGGCGAGGCGGCGTGGGACAATCTGCTGCTGGGCTTGCGCGTCGGCGAGCGGCCGCGCGTGGTGGTGACGACGACGCCGCGCGCCACCGTGCTGATGCGGCGGATGATGGCGATGCCCGGGCTGGTCGAGACGAGCGGGTCGACGCGCGACAACCGGCACCTGCCCGACAGCTATGTCGCGGGGATGGAGGCGCTGTACGGGCGAAGCCGGCTCGGCCGCCAGGAGCTGGACGGCGAGATGATCGACGACGTGGCCGGCGCCTTGTGGACCCGCACGTTGCTGGAGGCGCGGCGCGCGGCCGAGCTGCCGCCGGTCGTGCGCGTGGTGGTGGGGGTCGACCCGCCCGCGGGATCGGTGACGGAAGGAAAGCGTGGGGCGGGCAGGAGGGGCGACGCGTGCGGCATCGTCGCGGTGGCGCGCGGGCGCGACGGCCACGCCTATGTGATCGAGGACGCGAGCGTCACCGCCGCCTCGCCCGCCATGTGGGCGCGCGCGGTGGCGGGGTGCGCGGCGCGGGTGGGCGCCGACCGGGTGGTGGCGGAGGCCAACCAGGGCGGGCGGATGGTCGAGGAGGTGCTGCGTGCCGCCTGCGCCACGCTGCCGTTGAAACTGGTCCACGCGAGCCACGGCAAGGTCGCGCGCGCCGAGCCGGTGGCGGCGCTCTACGAGGCGGGGCGCGCCTGGCATTTGGGCGCGTTCCCGGCGCTGGAGGATGAGCTGTGCGGGCTGGTGGCGGGCGGCGGCTACGAGGGGCCCGGGCCGCTCGCCCGACCGCGCCGACGCGCTGGTATGGGCGATGACCGCGCTGATGCTCACACCCGAGGTGCGGGCCGGGGTGCGGGAGTTGTGAAGTCGGATCGATCGGGCGCAGACCGGCGGCGGAGGAACAGGCGACAGCCAAATATCAATACGGCCACAGCTAGCAGCGCCGCAGTCCACCACTTCCTCTCGGTGGCATCGATGATCGCGAAATAGCCGAAGACCGTCAGCGGTGCGATGTCTCGATCGCGAAAAAGTGGCGTTCGCAGGATCAGCAAACCGACAGCAACAAGGCCGCCCACGATCATGAGCAGCGTGGGCCAGTCGCTTGCAACGATGCCATCCATACGAAAGGTATAACCATGAAACTGTTCGGCTGGAAGGCCGGTCGCGAGGTGTCGCGGCCGGCCCTTTCTCGTGGCGCGGTCGGCTTCGGCGGCGGGGTGACCGGCGACTGGCCGCGGTCGTACGAGGCGCAGGTGCGCGAGGCGTATCTGGGCAATGCGGTGGCGCAGCGCGCGGTGCGGCTGGTGGCCGAAAGCCTGGGCGGCGCGCCGCTGGTCGCGTCGGACGCGCGGCTGCTGGCGCTCGTCAGTGCGCGAACCGGCGGCCCGCCGCTGCTGGAGACGATCGCGGCGCAGCTGCTGCTGCACGGCAACGCGTTCGTCCAGGTGCTGGCCCGCGCCGACGGCGGCCCGGCGGCGCTCTATCCGCTCCGCCCCGAGCGGGTGAGCGTGGAGGCGGACGCGCAAGGGTGGCCCGCCGCCTATCGCTATCAGGTGGGGACGTCGGTCGCGCGGCTTTCGCCCGATGCGCCGCGGCCGGAGGTGGTCCATCTGCGCGGCTATCACCCGCTGGACGATCATTTCGGCGCCGGTTGCCTCAGCGCGGCGTCGGGCGCGGTGGCGGTGCACAATGCGACCGCGCGCTGGAACAAGGCGCTGCTCGACAATGCCGCGCGGCCGTCGGGCGCGCTGGTGTACGATCCGGGCGACGGGGCGGCGCTGAGCCCCGACCAGTTCGAGCGGCTGCGCGCCGAGATGGAGGCGGCCTTCGCGGGCGCCGCTAACGCCGGGCGGCCGATGCTGCTGGAGGGCGGGTTGAAGTGGCAGCCGCTCAGCCTGTCGCCCGCCGACCTCGACTTCGCGGGCACGCGCGCGGCGGCGGCACGCGAGATCGCGCTGGCGTTCGGCGTGCCGCCGATGCTGCTCGGCCTGCCCGGCGACTCGACCTACGCCAATTACAAGGAGGCGAACCGGGCGCTGTGGCGGCTGACGGTGCTGCCGATGGCGGGCGCGATCCTGGACGGGCTGGCGGCGGGGCTGGCGGGCTGGGCGGAGTGGGAGGGCGATGGGAGCGCTTCGCTGGCGATCGACCTCGACCGGGTGCCGGCGCTGGCCGACGACCGCGCGACGCTGTGGGCGACGGTGTCGGCGGCGGACTTCCTGACGGAAGCGGAGAAGCGGGCGATGGTGGGTCTGCCCGCGGTGCCCGCATGATCCGTTTCGAGGGATATGCGGCGCTGTTCGACCGGGTGGACCGCGCGGGCGACGTGTTCCGCCGCGGCGCGTTCGGCGAGCCTCGCGAGGTGCCGCTGCTCGCGCAGCATCGCGGGGTGGCGGTCGGGCGCGTGCAGGTGGCGGAGGACGAGCGCGGCCTGCGCGTCTCGGGCGAAGTGACGGGCGGGTCGGACGGCGTGGCCGAGGGCCAGGGCCTGTCGGTCGGCTACCGCCCCGTCACCGTCCGCCACGGCGCCCGGCGCGAGCTGCTGGCCGTCGACCTGATCGAGGTGAGCCTGGTCGCCCAACCGATGCAGCCGCTCGCGCGGGTGACGGGCGTAAGCGGCGACTGACTTCAACTCATCCTCCCCCGCCAGGGGGAGGTGGCAGCCGTAGGCTGACGGAGGGGGAGGCACCCCAAACGTCAGCCAGTCCTCCCCCTCCACCAGCTTCGCTGGTCCCCCTCCCCCTGGCGGGGGAGGATGCAAGAGTTTCAACAAGGAGAACACACATGGAAGACGTAATCGATCAGGCGCCGGTGACGCGCCCGGTACTGGCGGCGGCCGCGTCGGCGACGCGGGCCTCGGCGTTCAGCGCCTATGTCCGCTCCGGCGCGACGCTGGAGATGAAGGCGTTCACCGGCGTGACGGGGGATAGCGGCGGCTTTGCGATCCCGACGGAGATCGACGCGGTCATCGACCGGACGCTGACGTCGATCTCGCCTATCCGCGGCCTGGCGCAGGTGGTGAAGGTCGGCTCGGCCGGCTACCGCAAGCTGGTGACGACCGGCGGCACGCCGTCCGGCTGGGCGTCCGAGATCGCCGCCCGGCCCGCGACCGACACGCCCGCCTTCGCCGAGATCGCGCCGCCGATGGGCGAGCTCTACGCCAACCCGTCGGCCAGCCAGGCGATGCTGGACGACGCCGCCTTCGACGCCGACGCCTGGCTGGCCGGCGAGATCGCCACCGAGTTCGCGCGCGCCGAGGGATCGGCGTTCGTCAACGGATCGGGCGTCAACCGCCCGCGCGGCTTCCTGCAGGCGCCGGTCGCGCCGGCGGGGGACGCAGGCCGGCCGTTCGGGACGCTGCAATATCTGCCGTCGGGCGCGGCGGGCGATTTCGGCGACGACCCGCAGGAGCGGCTGATCGACCTGGTCCAGTCGCTGCGCACGCCGTACCGGCAGGGCGCGGTGTTCGTAATGAACGCGAGCGTGCTGTCCCGCATCCGCAAGTTCAAGACGAGCGACGGCGCGTTCGTGTGGCAGGCGAGCCTCTCGGCGCAGCAGCCCGCCACATTGCTCGGCTATCCGGTGATCGAGGCGGAGGACATGCCCGACATCGCCGCCGACGCGCCCAGCATCGCCTTCGGCAACTTCCGACTGGGCTATCTGATCGCCGAGCGCACGGAGACGTCGATCCTGCGCGATCCGTACACCAACAAGCCGTTCACCAGCTTCTACGCGACCAAGCGGATCGGCGGCTGCGTGAGCAACTCGGAAGCGATCAAGCTGATGCGCTTCAGCGCGGCGTAATCTTCTGATCCAGCGAAGCTGGATCAGGGGCGGTGCCGGCCCGCTCCCCCTCCCCACCTCCCAAGACATTATCCTGACTGGGAGGTGGGGAGGGGGAGCGGGCCGGCACCGCATCCGCGTGAGCGGATCAACAAAGGAGCCAAGACATGACGGACTCAGTGACTCCCGTCGGCGTGCTCGCCGACGCGGGCGCGATGGTCGCGGGGTTCCTGCGGCTGGCGGACGGCGCCGAGGCGGCGCTGGTGCAGCGGCTCGCGGCCGTGGCGATCGGCTGCGCGGAGGCGTTCCTGGGCGCGAGCCTGATCGTGCGCGGGTTCGAGGATGTGGTGGCCGCCGACGGCGCCTGGCACCGGCTGGCGACCGAGCCGGTGCGCTTGGTCGCCGGCGTCACCGCCCACACCACCGGGCTGCCGGCGGACGCGGCGCCGTTCGTGCTGCCGGTGGCGGACTATCGGATCGATATCGCCGCGGACGGGCGCGGCTGGGTGCGGGTTCGGGGTGGCGCGCCGCTGGCGGCGGTCGCCTACACCGCCGGGCTCGCGACCGACTGGGCGGACGTGCCCGCGCCGATCGCGCAGGGCGTGGTGGCGATGGCGGCGGGGCTTTTCACCGATCGCGACGCGGCGACCGTGCCGTCGGCGGACGTCGTTGCTTTGTGGCGGCCGTTCCGGCGGCTGCGGCTGGGCGACGGTCGGAGCGACATGACGCCGGGAGGCGGGCGATGACCCCGGGCGTTCCCGACAGCGTGGCGCGGGCCGGCGCGGCGGCGGCAGCGCGGACGGCGGACCAGCTCGCCGACGCCGTGCGCGCCGCCGTCCCCGGCGTGTCCGTCGCGCGGACCGGCGACGGCATCGTGGTGACGGGGCGCGGCGTGCTGAGCGAGCCGTTGCTGCGCTGGCCGGCGGGGTTGCTGCGATGAGCGGCGGTGGTGGGAGCGTGCTGCAGGCGGCGGTGGTCGCGGCGCTGGCGGCCGAGCCCGCGCTGGCGGGCGTGGCCGTGTTCGATGCACCTCCTTCACGTGCCGCGCCGCCCTATGCGGTGGTGGACGAGCCGGTGCTGACCGACTGGGGCGCCAAGGGCTGGACGGGGCGCGAGGGGACGCTGGCGGTGCTGGTCCAGGATGCAGGCGGGGGCGGCGGCGAGCGCCCGGTGCGGCTGCGCGCGCTCGCCGGCGCGGTCGAGGCGGCGCTGCCGGGGCTGGACGCGGCGCTGGGGCCCGGTCCGAATGGGGGCTGGCGGCTCGCCACCATCCGCCTGTCGCGCAGCCGGATCACGCGGGCGGCGGGCGACCGCTGGGTCGCGAGCGTCGAATGGCGGGTGCGGATTTATCGGGAGGACTAGCCGCAGGCGCGGCCACGTCCGCGCCGGTGAGCGTAGCGCAGCGGCTGGTCCGGCCGACGGGTCGGCATCGCCGAACCCGATCGACGTCACGGCGGCGGCTTTGCCGTCGCCATTGCCTCAAGAGTTCACAAGGAGAACAGACATGCCTGTGGAAAAAGGCTCCGCCTTCCTGCTGAAGGTGGGCGACGGCGCGTCGCCGCCCGCGTTCGCAACGGTGGCGGGGCTGCGCACGACGCAGCTATCCGTCAACGGCCAGGCGGTCGAGGTGACCAGCAAGGATTCGGGCGGCTGGCGGGAGTTGCTGTCGGGGGCGGGTGTGCGATCGGTCAGCGTGGCGGCGGCGGGGGTGTTCACGGGCTCGCCGGCGGAGGTGCGGGTGCGCGGGAGCGTACTGGCCGGCACGGTCGACGATTACCAGCTGACCTTCGAGAGCGGTGAGACGATGACTGGGCGGTTCCTGGTCACCCGGCTCGATTACGCGGGCGATTTCAACGGCGAGCGGTCCTATACCCTCGCGCTGGAGAGCGCCGGGCCGGTGGTGGCGGCATGAGCGGCGGGGCCAATCCGGCGCCCGCCAATCCGGCGCCCGCCAATCCGGCGCCCGCTAATCCGACAAGGGGCGAGGCGTCGCTGCGCATCGCGGGCGAGACGCTGGTGATGCGGCCGAGCTTCGCCGCGCTGGTCGTGGCGGAGGGCGAGCTCGGCCCGCTGTTCGCGCTGGTGGAGCGTGCCGCCGAGGGCCGGCTGTCGCTGGCGGAGACGGCGGCGCTGTTCTGGCATTGCCTGCGCGATCCGCCGGCGGGGCTGAGCCGAGAGGCGCTGGGCGAGGGGATTGCGAGCCTGGGGCTGGCGGCGGTGACGCCGGTGCTGCGCGTGCTGCTGGGCCAGATACTGGCGGGGCGATGAAACCGCCCCGCCCGGCCGGCGCGCTACCCGGCGCGTTCGACGTCACGGTCGAGGGCCCGACCGTCACCTTCGCCGCGGCGGCCGCGCGGCTGGCGGGCGCGGCGGGGGCGCTGCTCGGCTGGCGGCCGGGCGAGTTCTGGGCCGCGACGCCCGCCGAACTGGCCTGCGTGATCCGCGCGCTGGCCGGCGATGGGGCGGGGGATGAGGCTGGCGGCAAGGCGCCGCCCGCCACTCCACCCGACGCTGGCACGATCCGACGATTGATGGAGGCTTTTCCCGATGGATGAGGAAATCGAACGGCTGGTGATCGGCGTGCGCGCCGACACCGCGGGCTTCGCGCGCGACGTGGCGAGCATGAAGAGCTCGCTCGGCGACGGGCTCGGGTCGGGCGCGGACGTGGCAGGTCGCGCGATCGAGACGTCGCTGCTGCGCGCGGTCAAATCAGGCAAATTGGGCTTCGACGACCTGCGCAAGGTGGCGCTGTCGGCGATGGACCAGATCGCCGCGGCGGCGCTGAAGGGCGGCATCCAGTCGATCCTGGGCGGCGGGACGGCCAGCGGTGGCGCGGGCAGCCTGCTGACGGCGGCGGCGGGGTTGCTGACCGGCCTGCCCGGCCGTGCGACCGGCGGGCCGGTGTCGCCGGGGCGGGCGTACATGGTCGGCGAGCGCGGGCCGGAGCTGTTCGTGCCGACGAGCAGCGGATCGGTCGCGGCGGCGCCGTCGGGGTCGGGGTCCGGGTCGGCGCGCGACGTGCGGGTGGCGATCAGCGTGCAGGCGGGCGCGGGCGAGGCCCCGGCCGCGCTGCAACGATCGAGCCGCCAGGTCGCGCGCGCGGTGAAGGCGGCGCTGGCGGGGGTTTGAGGGGACCCCTCCCGTCACCCCGGACTTGTTCCGGGGTCCAGGTTTCCACGAGGGCTGGCCCTCGACGTCGATGCGTGTCGCTCGGACCGCGCTGGACCCCGGAACAAGTCCGGGGTGACGAACGGGTGGGATCGTCTGCGCTCACCCAAACGAGAAAGGAGCCACTACATGCCCTATTGGCTCGCCCCATCGCGTCGCGGCCAGGAGACCGGCGTCATCCAGCGTTTCGACCCGCGTTTCTGGACCGTCAACTTCCCGCGCCCGATGATGGCGGCCGTCACCACCACCGCGCCCGACGCCCCTTCGACAGGCTCAGGACAGGGGTTGCGCGTCGATGCGGTGTTCTATCGCGGGTCGGACCTCGCCGGGCTGATCTGGGAGTCGGCGGATCGCTTCGATCATCCGCTGCTGGCCTATGAGACGGCGCGCGACTTTCGCGGGTGTCGGCTGTCGTTCCGCTGGCGCTCGGGCGGCGTCCGGCCGCTCGATGCGGTGAACGGCCCGGTGCTGACGATCGAGGGCCGCGACGCGTCGGGCACGGCGAAGGCCTGGTACGTGCGGTTGTGGAACTATGCCACCGGATCGCCGGAGGATGCGGCCGTGACGATCGACTTCGCAGGGCTCGACGGCGGCTTTCTGCTGCCGGGCGAGGCGGAGCCGGTGTGGGCGGGCGACGTCGACCGGATGTTCGTGTCATTGGTGGCGCCCGGCTACGACGGCACCGATGCCCCTCTGTCGGCGCCCGCCGAGGGCTGGGTGGAGCTGACGGACATGCGCTGCGACGGGCCGGGCGCGGTGCTGGCGATCGGCGACGTGGTGGTGCCCGAGCACGAGCTGTCCATCGCGAGCGGCTACGACGATAGCTACAATGTGACGCCGGCGCGATTGCTGCGCAACGCGCTACAGCTCGGCTATCGCGGCGCGATCTGCCACTATGTCGGCATGAGCCACTACCTGCGGCTCGAGGCCAACTCCGGTGGCTGGTACGCGAGCCTGGCCGGTGGCCCTTCGACAGGCTCAGGACAGGCCGTCCTCAACGTCGCGGCATCGGCGTGGCACCGCGACTTCGCAGCGCGGGCGCGCGAGCTGGGCTACGACATCATCTGGTCGGTGTCGTACGAGCTGCTCGACCAGCATTGCTGGGGGGACTGGAAGCAGCGCGCCGCCGACGGGTCGCCGGCGCTGACCGGCTGGGTGCCGCCCTCCACCTTGCTGTCGCCCGCCAACGATGCGGCGATGGGCTATCTTCGGCAGGTGGCGGCGGCGTTCCTTGGCATCGCCATCGCCGCTGGGCTCGCGCCCAAATATCAGATCGGCGAGCCATGGTGGTGGGTGGGGGCCGATGGCGCTCCGTGCATGTGCGATACGGCCGCGGTAGCGGCGTTCGCGCCGGTGCCGATCGCGAGCGTGCGGGGGCCGCTGGACGAGGCGCAAACAGCGAGCCTCGATCGGGCCGGCGCGTGCCTCGCCGCCTCCACCGCCGCGCTGGTCGCCGCGGCGCGGGCGGCGGCGCCGGGATGCGTCGCGCACCTGCTGACGTATCTGCCCGGCGTGCTCGATCCCGCCGCGCCCGAGATCAGGCGCGCGAACCTGCCGACCGGCTGGGCGGCGCCCGCGTTCGATGTGCTCCAATTGGAGGATTACGACTGGGTGACGGCCGGGAACACGCCCGCGACGCGCGAGGGTGTCGCCGAGGCGGGCGCGCGGCTCGGCTATCCGGCGGCGGCGCAGCATTACCTGTCGGGCTTCGTGCTCGCACCGGCGGATCGCGCGCAATGGTACCGGATCGAGGCCGCCGCGCAGGTGGCGCTCGCGCGCGGCGTCGGCGCGGGGTTCGTCTGGGCGCTGCCGCAGGTGATCCGCGACGGCTTCGTGCACTGGAGTTCTTTGGGGACAGGGGAGGATGACGTGCAGGCGTTCGACGACGTGGACTTCCCGCTGGCGCTGGGCCGCGAGGCGGAGGTGGCGCCCGCCTTTTCCACCGCGATCGTGACGGGCGCGGGCGGTGCCGAGCGGCGCACCGCGAGCTGGGCGCAGGCGCGCGCGAGCTACGACGTCGGGCCGGGCATCAGGAGCGAGGCGGACATCGCCGCGCTGCTCGCCTTCTTCCGTGCCCGCATGGGGCCGGCGCGCGGGTTCCGGCTGCGCGATCCGTTCGACGCCGCGGCGGCGGGCGAGCTGCTGGGCACCGGCGACGGCGCGACGCGGCGGTTCGCGCTGGTCAAGACGTACGGGGACCCGGTGCGCCGGATCACCCGGCCGGTGGCGGGCAGCGTGTCGGTGAGCATCGGCGGCGTGGCGACGCAGGGCTGGTCGCTCGATCCGGGCGGCTGGGTGGTGCTGGATGCTCCGCCCGCGGCCGGCGTTCCCGTGACCGCGAGCTTCGCGTTCGACGTGCCTGTGCGCTTCGCCGAGGACAGGCTCTCCGTCAGCCGCGCGACCTTCCTGGCGGGGCAGGCGCCGTCGGTGCCGCTGATCGAGCTTCGGGAGGATGGCGATGAGTGACGTGCTCGACACTATCGCCCTGTGCTGGCGGCTGGAGCGGCGCGACGGGATCGCGATCGGGCTGACCAGCCACGATCGCGACCTGACGATCGATGGCCTCCTCTATCGCGCCGCGCCGGGCATGACGCCGTCGGCGGTGAAGCGGTCGGACGGGCTCGACGCCGATACGATGGACGTCGCGGGCGCGCTGACCGGCGCCGCGATCGGTGAGGCCGACCTGCTCGCCGGCCGCTGGGACGGCGCGCGCGTCGTGCTGTTCGCGGCGGACTGGACCAGCGAGACGCCGCCGGTGCCGCTGGGCGCGGGCACGATCGGCTCGGTGGAGACGAAGGACGACGGCTTCACCGCCGAGCTCCAGGGCATCGCCGCCGCGCTCGCCCAGCCGGTGGTCGAGGAGACGTCGGCCGAGTGCCGCGCCGAGCTGGGCGACGCGCGGTGCCGGGTGGCGATGGCGGGTCGGCGGCGGTTCGCGCGGGTGATCTCGGTCGAGGGCGCTGCCGTGACGCTGGACGCGGGCGAGCCGGGCGCGAACGCGTGGGGCTGGGGACTGCTGCGCTGGCTGGGCGGCGGCAATTCGGGGCTGGAGAGCGCGGTCGCGGCGTCGGACGGCGCGACCGTCACGCTGCGCCGGCCGCCGGTGTACGCGCCCGACGCGGGCGCGCTCGTCGAGATCGTCGAGGGCTGCGACAAGAGCTTCGCCACCTGCCGCGACCGGTTCGCCAACGCGGCCAATTTCCGCGGCGAGCCGTTCCTGCCGGGCATCGACCTGCTCACGCGATATCCGGGAGCATGAGCCCGCCCCCGCCCGCAAGGGCCATTATGGTCTTGGACCGAGCGCGGTCGGTACTCGGCGTGCGGTTCCGGCCGCAGGGGCGCGACCCTGCGTTCGGGCTCGATTGCGTCGGGCTGGTCGCCTGGGCGACGGGGTTGGACGCGGTGCCGGCCGACTATGCGCTGCGCGGCGGCGACGCGCACGCGATCGCGGCGCTGGTCGACCGGTTCGCGCGGCGGGTGGACGCGGCGGAGCCGGGCGACGTGCTGCTGCTCGCCGCCGGCGCCGCGCAGTTCCACCTCGCCGTGACGACCGGCGACGGCGTCATCCACGCCGACGCCGCGCTGCGCCGCGTCGTCGAGCGGCCCGGGCCGCCGCCCTGGCCGGTGCTCGGCATCTGGAGGCTCAATCCTGAGAGGATCGACTGATGGCGACGATTGTCCTGACCACCGTCGGCGGGATCGTCGGCGGCCCGATCGGCGCGGCGATCGGCGGCCTGCTCGGCCAGGCGGTCGACCGCGACCTGCTGTTCCGGCCCGCCGGCCGACAGGGCCCGCGACTGACCGAGCTGTCGGTACAGACCTCGTCCTACGGCACCCAGCTGCCGCGCGTGTTCGGCACGATGCGCGTCGCCGGCTGCGTCATCTGGTCCACCGACCTGATCGAGAGCCACGCGACCAGCAGCTCGGGCAAGGGGCAGCCGAGCGTCACCAGCTACAGCTATTCCGCCTCGTTCGCCGTCGCGCTGTCGGCGCGGGGCGTCGTCGAGGTGCGGCGTATCTGGGCGGACGGCAACCTGTTGCGCGGCGCGGGCGGCGACTGGAAGAGCGACGTCGGCGCCTTCCGCCTGCACATCGGTGACGAAGACCAGCCGCCCGACCCGCTGATCGCCGCCGCCGAGGGCCAGGCGCCCGCGCATCGCGGGCTCGCCTATGCGGTGTTCGAGCAGTTGCAGCTCGCGGACTTCGGTAACCGCATCCCATCGCTGACCTTCGAGCTGGTCGCGGAGGCCGATCCCGTCACGGTGGGCATGATCGCCGCGGAGCTCGGGGGCGGCATGGTTGATGGCTCCGGCGCCGACATGCCGCTGATCGGCTTCTCCGCCTATGGCGACAGCATCCGCGCGACGCTGGAGACGCTGGCTGACGCGTGCGGCGGCTGGTGGGCGCCCGGGGACGCAGGCGTGGCGCTGCGCTGCGCGGGCGAGCCGGTGGCGACGCTGGCCGACGCGGGCATCGCGGCGGGTTCCGCAGGAGAGGCGCGCGGCGCGCGGCGCACCCGCAGCCTCGCCGCGATCGAGAGCGTGCCGCGCACGGTGACGGTGACGCATTACGACCCCGACCGCGACTATCAGGCCGGGCTGCAGCGCGCGCGCCGGCCCGGCGCCGGCGCGACCGACAAGCGGCTGGAGCTGCCGGCGGTGCTGTCGGCCGATGACGCGCGCGGCGTGGCGGAGGCGGCGCTCGCCCGCGCGGAGGCGGCGCGCACCACCCGCACGATCGCGGTCGGCGCGGAGGCGATGGCGATCGTGCCCGGCGACGTGGTGGCCATCGACGAGGCGGGGAGCTGGCGCGTGACGGACGCCGCGCTGGAGGCGATGGTGGTGACGCTCACCCTCGTGCCGTTTTCCCCCGCATCCCAGTCCGTCGCCACAGCGAGCAGCGGGCGCGTGCTGGCGCAGGCCGACGCGCCGATCGGGCGGACGCTGCTGGTCGCCGCCGAGCTGCCGCCGCTGGACGGGACGACGCCGGACGTGGCCTGCGTGACGGTGCTGGCGAGCGGGACCGGCGCGGGCTGGCGGCGCGCGGCGCTGATGGTCTCCACCGATGACGGCGGACATTGGACGGACGCGGGCGTCACCGCCGCGCCGGCGACGCTGGGCACCGTCGCGGTCGCGCCCGGCGCCGGCCCCGCGACGGTGTTCGACCTCGTCGCGACCGCCGAGGTGACGCTCGCCCGGCCCGACATGGCGCTGGTGAGCGCCGACGACGCATCGCTCGACGCGGGCGCCAATCTCGCGCTGCTCGGCGACGAGCTGGTCCAGTTCGGCCGCGCCGAGCAGATCGGCCCCGATCGCTGGCGGCTATCCCGGCTGCTCCGCGGGCGACGCGGCACGGAAGGCTCGATCGGGACCGCGCAGGCGGAAGACCGGTTCGCGCTGATCGAGGCGTCGGCGGTGACGGGCATCGACCTGCCCGCCGGCCGCATCGGCGGCGCCGTCCGGGTGATGGCGATCGGCGTCGGCGAGTCGCAGTCGCCGGTCACGGCCGGTCTCGTGCTGACGGGCGCCTCCACTTGCCCGCCATCGCCGGCGTGGCTGCGCGCCGAGCGCGTCGCGGGCGGGGTGCGGCTCGGCTGGGTGCGCCGCAGCCGGGCCGGCTGGCGCTGGATCGACGGCGTCGATGCGCCGCTGGTCGAGGAGACGGAAAGCTATCGCGTCACCGTCGGCGGTGTCGACCAGATCGTGGCGGCGCCCGATCTGCTGCTGACCGACGCGGCGGCGCTGCCCGGCACGATCGTCTCCGTCCGCCAACAGGGCACCAACGGCGAGTCGCCGCCCGCCACCATCGCCTTGCCACCATTCTGAGAGGGACCATCCATGACCGACACCACCGCGCGCCTCGCGCTGCCGCTGCTCCAGCCGGGGCAGGCGCAGAAGGAACTGTTCCACGATGAGGCGCTGACGCTCCTCGATCTCGCCGTCCAGCCGGTGGTGGAGGCGGTGGGCCTCGATACGCCGCCCGCCGATCCCGTGCCCGGGCAGGCGTGGATCGTCGGCACCGCGCCGGCCGGCGACTGGGCAGGACAGCCGGGTGCGCTGGCCGGCTGGACCGAGGGCGGCTGGCGATTCATCGCCGCGATCGACGGCGCGAGCGTCTGGAGCCGGGCCGATCGCTGCCGTGCGCGGCACGACGGCGGAGCATGGGTGGTCGGCGAGGCGCGCGTGCGGCACGTATCGGTCGGGGGCGTTCCCGTGCTCGGCGCGCGGGCGGCGGCCGTGTCCGATCCGGCTGGCGGCGCGACGGTCGACGCGGAGGCACGGGGCGCGGTGGCCGGCATCCTGGCCGCGATGCGGGCGCACGGACTGATCGAAGGCGGTTGATCGATGCGGGTTGATCGATCGGGGCCGATGGCTAAGTGCCAAGAGGCTTTCGTCGCCGGACGTGTCCTTTGTGTCACAGGACGGGGCATTTGTCGTATTGCGACGAAACCAACCATTGGGTAGGGGGTTTGCGCAGTCCTGACTGAAACAATCCAATAGAAAGGGGACCATGATGCGGAAGCTTGCCGTTATTCTGGCGCTTGCCTCAACCGCTCTCGCCTCGCCCGTACTTGCTCGTGACAAGGCCTGGTATGTGGGCGCCGAGGGCGGCGCGATGCTTGTGGAGGATATCCACTACGACATCGGTGGCGTGAAGAGCGCGTCTGCCGTCGATCACAAGTACGGCTACGATGTAGACGGCACGGTCGGTTACGACTTTGGTCCGTTCCGGGTCGAGACCGAAGTTGGCTACAAGTCGGCAAAAGTGAACGGCTATCGCAGCACCACCACCACGACGCCGATCTATGGGGCGAACGGTGTGCTGGGGACTGCGGCCGCCGGATCCTATCCCGGTGCTCGCGGACGCGACACTGCGCTCAGCTTCATGGTCAACGGTCTTCTCGACTTCGGCGATGACGATTCGCTCCAGGGCTTCGTCGGCGGCGGTGTCGGCGTCGCGCGTATTCAGGAGCGTCTGGACCTCAGCCAGTATGGCTACTTCCTGCGCGACTCGGATACGGTGTTCGCCTATCAGGGCATCGCCGGCATCCGTGCCCCGCTGACGTCGCATATCGACGCGACTCTGAAGTACCGCTTCTTCACGGCGCAGAACGATCATCTGATCGACGTGACGAACCGCACCTTCTCGGGTCGGTATCGGACGCACAGCATCCTGGGTGGCCTGACGTACAACTTCGGCGAGCCGCCGGCTCCGCCGCCCCCGCCGCCCCCGCCGCCGCCTCCCCCCCCGCCTCCGCCGCCGCCCCCGCCGCCTGTCGCGCCGGTCTGCTCGCCGGGACCGTTCATCGTGTTCTTCGAGTGGGACAAGTCGGACATCACGCCTGAGGCGTCCTCGATCCTCGACAACGCGGTGTCGCAGTATCAGAGCTGCAACAACGCGCAGGTGATGGTCGCCGGCTACGCCGATCGCTCGGGTGCCGCATCGTACAACGTGGGGCTGTCACAGCGTCGCGCCAATTCGGTGAAGGGCTATCTCTCGTCGCATGGCGTGACGGACGGCGCGATCCAGACGCAGGCCTTCGGCGAGACGCATCCGCGCGTCGAGACCGCCGATGGTGTGCGCGAGGTTCAGAACCGCCGCGTGGAGATCACCTACGGTCCGGGTTCGGGCCAGTAATCTCCGGCTTCACGGCCGAATGCAAAACAGGGGAGGTCAGCGTAAGCTGGCCTCCCTTTCTTGTTGGCGCAGCGTATCGTCCCGGCGAAAGCTGCGATCGAATCAGGCTTACCCATCACCTCCGTTGGTGCTGAGCCTGTCGAAGCACCTGCCTCCGAGGTAACGTGGCGAAACGTGGTGTCAGCCCTCGTTGCCGGCCATCGCGACAAGCGCAGGTTGCAACCACTCGGGCACGATCGCGTCACCCAGCGCATCGATCCGGCGATGCTCGACGATCAACCCCAGCTCGGGATAGGCCACGCGGGTCCGCTCGCCCTCCGGCCCGATCGGCGCCACCACCAGCCGGCGCGACACCTTGGCGCGGTGGTGCATCCGCGCTGTGTTCTCCTGCCCGACGTAGCAGCCCTTGGTGTAGCTGACGCCGCCGAGCTCACCTGCGTTGCATTCCAGCCACAGGGTGCGGTCCTGGCCGAGCTCCGCCACGCCCTCGGTGACGCCCAATGCGAGACGATGCGCGTGCCAGCCGGTCGCCGCCGCGCCGCTCGCCCCCAGCCAGCGCCAACCTAATGCCGCGAGCCGCGGGTCGGGGACCTGGTCCAGCCCGGCATCGGGCGACCAATGAACCGCCAGCGCGACCGGCTCGATCGTCACCGCCCGGCGAAGGCGATACATCGCCAACCGCCGCGCGATCGCGTCGGCCTGCGCGGCCTCGACATCGAGCAGCAACGCCTCGCCCGCGTCCCACAGGATGAAGTCGAACAGCGCCTTGCCCTGCGGCGTCAGCAGTCCCGCCCATCGCGGCGCACCCGGCCTGACGGCGGCGACGTCCTGCGTGACGAGCCCCTGCAGAAACGGCCGCGCCTCCGCGCCGTCCAGCCGCAGCACCGCCCGATCCGCTAGCATCGTCGGCTTCGCCAGCATCGTCGGGGTGGTCTCGTCCATCCTCCCCAAGTAAGCATCGCGCCATGCAAACTGAACCCCGGACGCTCACGATCCGCCGGCCCGACGACTGGCACCTCCACCTGCGCGACGGCGCGATGCTGCGCGCGGTCGCCGGCTACAGCGCGCGCCAGTTCGGGCGGGCGATCGTGATGCCCAATTTGTCGCCGCCGGTGACGACCATCGCCGCCGCGCAGGCGTACCGCGACCGCATCGTCGCCGCGCTTCCCGCCGGAACGCGCTTCACGCCGCTGATGACCTGCTACCTCACCGACGACACCGATCCCGCCGAGATCGCGCGCGGCGCCGCCGAAGGCGTGTTCACCGCCGCGAAACTCTACCCCGCCAACGCCACGACCAATTCCAGCCACGGCGTCACCGACGTCGCGCGGCTCGCGCCCGTGTTCACCGCGATGGAGCGCGCCGGCCTCGTCCTGTGCGTCCATGGCGAGGTGACCGATCCGGCGGTAGACGTCTTCGACCGCGAGGCGGTGTTCCTGGACCGCGTGCTGGCGCCGTTGATCGCCGACTTCCCCGGCCTGCGGATCGTCCTGGAGCATGTCACCACCGCCGAGGCGGTCGCGTTCGTGCGTGCCGCGGGCCCGCACATTGCCGCGACGATCACGCCCCAGCATCTCCACCTCAATCGCAATGCGCTGTTCGCCGGCGGGCTTCGTCCGCACGCCTATTGCCTGCCGGTGCTCAAGCGCGAGCGCCACCGGCTGGCGGTGCGCGCGGCGGCGGTGTCGGGCGATCCGTCTTTCTTCCTGGGCACGGACAGCGCGCCGCATCTGGCGTCGGCGAAGGAATCCGCCTGCGGCTGCGCAGGCATCTTCAGCGCCGCCTTCGCGCTCGAAACCTATCTGGCGGTGTTCGACGAGGAGGGTGCGCTCGACCGGTTCGAGGGTTTCGCCAGCGAACATGGCGCGCGCTTCTATGGCCTGCCGTTGAACGACGGAACGGTGATGCTGGTGCGCGACGGCGGGGAGGTGCTGGCGGCGGTGGAGATGGATGAGGGGCCGCTGGTGCCGTTCCAGGCGGGCGAGCGGCTGGCGTGGCGGATGGTGGGGTGATGGCATCATCCCGGACCTGATCCGGGGTCCCGCTGGCGACGGTCGGAGCAAGCAGCGGCCCGTCATGGGAGTAAAATCCCATGACGTCGGACGGGTTCGCTCGCGCGACCCGCCGGCCGGGCTTGCGCGAGTTACACGGGCGTAGCCGCGTGCCGCGCTGCACCTAAAACGGCAGCCACTTCGATTTGCGGGTGAACCTCATGTAGCCGACGTTGAGCCCCGCGCGCCAGCCGACGCCCAGCCGTACCGGGATGATGACGACATGCCCCCAGCGCAGGTAGCTCGCCGAGAAGCCGCCGACCGCGTACAGATGCCCCTCGCCCTGCGGGAAGCGGTGATAGAGCTCCGCGCTGTCGTAGAGGTTGTAGACCAGCACGAACACCTTGTTCGCGTCGCCGCCCAGGTCCAACCCCACCGACGGTCCGGTCCAGTACACCGGCATCTGCCCCTCGATCTTGTGGGTCATCATCCCCGAGCCATAACGCAGGCCCACGACGACCGCGCCCGACGCCTCGCGCCCGGCGATATAGGCATTGGGCTCGCCCTGGCCCTTCAGGATCTTCTCGATGATGCCGGCGAAGCCCTGCGCGCCCTTGCCGAACACGCCCTCGCCCGCGCCGATCAGGTCGTCGCGGTGGAAGGTGGCGTCCGCGCCGCGCGTCGCGTCCGCGCGCTGCTCCTGCACGGGCTCGGACGGGCGATAGCCCGACTGTCCGGCGTCCGACGATCGATACGCCGGGGCAGGGGTGGCCTGCGCCTGCGGATCGGGGCCGGGTGCGCCGTCCGCGACCGGCGCATCGGTATCCACCGCGGTATCCGCCGCCTGCGCCGCGCGCGCACGAGACACGGTGGCGCGCACGGGCGCGGAGGACCGCGATCCCGACAGGTCCTGGTCGATCGCCTGATTGGGATCGACGGTACGCACCTGCGCTCCCACCGGCCCCACAAGGCAGGTTCCCACCAAGCAGGTGACGGCCATGACGCCCGCGATCCATTCCGTCCTGCGCATGCCCGTCACCCCCACCATCGTTGGCCATGGTTAACCCGCTTGCCCCTTGCGGGGCAATGAACGGATCGCGGGCGAGCCCGATTAAGCAGCCGGAGCCTCATTGATCCCGCCGCACGTCGCGGTTATAGCCGTCGCAGCCAAGCCGGAGATGTGGGTGAGTGGCTGAAACCAGCGGTTTGCTAAACCGCCGTACGGGGTTTACTCGTACCGAGGGTTCGAATCCCTCCGTCTCCGCCAAGCCGGCACCAGAAAACCGCCGCCGATTTAACGCGAGGTGGCCATCTCGGCATCATCGCCGAATGCGGTGCGGGAGGATCGGCTCCAGTTCTGCCGTCCGCGCAGGAACGCGACCCAGCCATAGATGGCGCCGGCGTGGCGCAGCAGCTGGAAGGTGAAGGGCTCCAGGACCGCCGCGGCGATCGCAGGCCCGAGTGCCAACCCCTCGCGTCGGCCCGTCCAGCGCTTGTAGATGCCCAGCGACCAGAGGTGGAAGGTAAGGTCGACCGCGATCTTCGCGATCATCACCAACAGGATCGGGAACGCCAGCACGAACCGTCCGGTCGCGATCAGGCCCACGAGGATCGCGAACGCGCCCAGCCCATAGATCGGCTGCATCGTGTCGAGCGCCTTCACCGGCAGCATGCGGGTGCCGAGCCGGCCGTAGCGGGGGGCGCCGACCATGTCGCGGTTCCAGTGCTGGGTCTGCAGGAACCCGCCGAACCAGCGCTGGCGCTGTTTGAGGAAGGCGCGGACGCCGGCGGGCGCATCGGTGCGCGCGACGGCGCCGCCGACGACGCGCACCCGCCAGTCGAGCCCGGTGTCGGCGGCGTGGCGGTGGAGGCGGTGGATGAGCTCGTAATCCTCGACCAGGCAATCGGGGTCGAAGCCGCCGACGGTCAGGACCGCGTCGCGCCTGAACGCGGCGAACGCCCCCGAGACGAGCAACAGGCTGTCGAGCCGCATCCAGGCGTCGCGCGACAGGAAGTTGCGGACGTATTCGTACGACTGGAACCACTCGAACAGCCGCTCCTTCAGGCTCGGCCCGCAGATCGGGATGAGGACGCCGGTGGTCGCGACCAGCTCGGGCTCCGCGGCGAACGCGGCGCGCATCGCGGCGATGGCGCCCCGTTCCAGCAACGTATCGGCATCCACCGTCAGCACGACATCCGTCGCGATCCGCTCGAGCGCGGCGTTGAGCGCCCGCGCCTTGCCGCCGTGGGGCAGCCGGAGCCATTGCAGCCTGGTCGACCGGACCGCGGTCGACGCGATCATGCCGAGGTCGGCTTGTTCGATCCCGTACGCGTCCAGCAGCGCCGCCGCCGTTCCGTCGCTGGAACCGTCGTCGGCGATCAGGATGACCTCGGGCGGTTCCTCCTGCGCGAGCAGCCGATCGATCGTCTGGCGGATGATGCGCCCCTCGTCATGCGCGGCGACGATGACGCCGAAGCTTGGGCCGGCAGCGCCAAAGAGAGTAGTCCCGGCGGCCGGACCGCCGCGCAGGTCACGGATCTGCCAGGCGGTGAAGACCAGCAGCACGGTGTCGTACAGGATGTAGGCGATCCCGACGGACCATATCGCCAGCCCCTGCCGCAGGAACGCCTGGAGGAGGAGCACGACGAAGACCACCGGCACGCAAAGCCCGATCAGCCGGCTGCTCCACGGAATCCGCCGCGGCGTGTAGCGCGGCGATTGCAGGTGCAGGGTGGCGGTAAGGGATGGCATGGCGACGCCGTACCGGCAGGAGCGTGAACCTGCTATGGCCGAACGATCGTCCGCGGGACGGACAGTGGGAGGGAAGGTTTGCCGGTTATCAAGCGTTATTCGGGAGTGGCCATCGCCTTCCACTGGCTGGTCGCCGCGGGGATCGTCGCCAACGTCACGCTGGCCTGGGTATGGCCGCATCTGGCCGACGCCAGCGTGCGACCGGCGATCGACACGCACAAGTCGATCGGCATCACCGTGCTGGGCCTGGCGGTCATGCGCCTCCTGTGGCGGCTGACGCATCGTCCGCCGGCGCTGCCGACCAGCTATCAGCGCTGGGAGATCACCGCTTCGCACGCCACTCACATCCTGCTGTACGCGCTGATCTTCGCGATGCCGTTGAGCGGGTGGATCATGGATTCGGCGTGGAAGGACGCTGCGACCCATCCGATGCAGCTGTTCGGTCTGATCGGCTGGCCGCGGATCGGCATCGTCATGCGTCTGGACCCCGCGACCCGCGACCATGTCCACGATCTGTTCGGCGCGGCGCATGTCTGGCTGTCATACCTGCTCTATGGCCTGTTCGGGCTGCACGTCGCCGGCGCGCTGAAGCACCAGTGGCTGGACCGGGAACCGGAGCTTCAGCGGATGCTGCCCGGGAGGCCATATCGGAAGTGACCGCGGCGCCGGCGGCCTGATCCGACGCGCGGAGGGTCGAGGCTGTCGTCGCCATGCCGACGAAGTCCGGCCGATCGGGCAGGCGATCGAGCGCCACGCCGGCCGGATTCTTGGAGCGCTTCACCCATTTGAGGTGAAGGCGCGGGATCGCGGCGGCGGCCTGCGCGAACGCCAGCCGATACGCGCGCAGGCGATCGTCGCGGGGCGATCGGCGCCCGAGCGCCTGCTCGATCACCGTGGCGGCGTCGCCGATCAGCAGGACGTCGCTCGCGCCGAGCACGATTGCCAGATCGACGGCATGGCGCAGCGCCAGCCACTCGGCGATGCCGCTGTCGCCGTCGCCCAGATCTCGCCGGACATGCGCCACGCCGCGGGCCACGACTGCCGTCTCCATCGCGCCGGGGTTGGGCCGGCAACCGCCGTCGAAGAAGATCGTCAGGCGGTCGCGTCGGGCACCCATGCGCCGCCGCTGCGCTGAACGAGCGGCGGCGGCAAGGGCGTTGCATGCCGCACGTCGGCAGTCCACGGTCGCGCGATGCGCAACCTGCTCTTCCTCACCCTCCTTGCGACGCCCGGCGTCTCGGCCGCCCAGGCGATCCAGCCCGGCCGATGGGACGTGGTGTCGACGATGGCCGACCTTGCCGTGCCCGGCGCGCCGGGGTTCATCGTCCGGATGATGAAGGGCAAGTCGAAGGCCGAGCACAAATGCGTCACGCCGGACCAGGCGAAGACCGGTGTCGCCGCGCTGCTGGCGCCCGATCCCAAGGCGCAATGCCATGTCGACAGCCTCCAGATCGCCGGCGGCCGCTATGCGCAGACGCTCACCTGCCCGCAGAAGAAGGGGCCACCGATGCAGCTCAGCCGGTCGGGGACCTATGACGCGGCGGGCTTCGCCGGCCGGGTGAAGCTGGCGGGACCGACGCCCAAGGGACCGATGACGGCGACGATCGACCAGCGGACGACGCATCTGACGGGTACCTGCCGGGGCTGACACGCCGTCGCTATCGCGGCGGCCCTGCCGCGGTACGAGCCGCGCCGGCACCCTTGGCGTCGACCGCGACCGGCGGCAGCGTTTCCCACCCGCCGCCGAGCGCGCGGTACAGGTCGATGAGACGCAACGCGAGATCGGCCTGCGCCTGGGCGACCGTGTTCTCGCCCTGCAATATGCCTTCCTGCGCCGCGATCACGTCGAGCAGCGAGGTCGTACCCTGCCGATATTGCTGGTCGGCGGCCCTGAGCGCGCGCGCGTCCGCCTCGCTGGTCGACGCCGCGGCGACGCGGCGGTGCTGCGCCTCGGCATAGGCGACCATCGCATTGTCGACGTCGTGCCACGCCTGGAGCACCGTCTGGCGGAACTGCAGCGCCGCCTCGCGCTGTTGCGAGCGGCGCAGGCGCAGCGTGCCCGTCAGCCGCCCCCCCTGGAAGATCGGCAGGTCGATGCTGGGGCCGATCATGAACTGGCGGGACGCGGCGTCGAAGAGGTTGCCGAGATGCAGGCTCTCGAACCCGAAATTGCCGCCCAGCGAGATGTCCGGGTAGAAATTGGCGACCGCGACGCCGGTCTCGGCGGTGGCGGCGTGGAGCCGAGCCTCCGCCTCGCGCACGTCCGGGCGGCGGCGGGCGAGATCGGCGGGCAGGCCGACCGGCACCGTCGGCGGCACGAAGGGCAGGGGGCCGACGCGCGTCAGCTCCGCCGTCAGCGTGCGCGGGGGCTCGGCGAGCAGCAGCCCGAGCGCGTTGACCAGCCGTGCCTCCTGGCTGCGCAGCGTCGGCAGGTCCTGCGCGATGCCGAGCCCCTGCGCGTCCGCCTGCGCGACGTCGAGCGTGGTGGCGACACCGTCGGCGAAGCGGATGCGGACCAGCGCGCGGCGGCGGTCGGCGATGGCGAGGTTGCGTTCCAGCACGCCCTGCTGCGCCTGGAGCAGCCGGAACTGGACATAGGTCTGCGCGAGGTCGGCGATCGCGGAGAGCGCGAGCCCATGCCGCGCCTCCACCGCCGCCTCCGTGTCGGCGTTCGCCGCCTCCACCGCGCGGCGCACCCGGCCGAACAGGTCGAGCTGCCAGCTCGCCGACACCATCGGGCGGAACAGGTTGAACTCCAGTGGCGCGCCGGGCGCCGGCACCTCCAGCGAGGCCATGCCGTTCCTGCTGATGCGATCGTGCTGCGCGACGCCACCGACGTCGATGTGCGGCAACCCCTGCGAGGCGACGACCCGGCGCTCCGCCGCGGCCTGCTCGATCCGCTCGGCCGCCTGTTGCAGGTCTAGGTTCTGCGTGGCGAGCCGGCCGACGAGCGCGGTCAGCTCGGGGTCGGCGAACGACGTCCACCAGTGCGTGTCGACCTCGGCGGCGATCGTGTGGCTGGCGACGTCCGCCGGCGTCGATCCGAACGCAGGCGGCGCGTCGACATGGGGTCGCTCGAAGGTCGGCCCAACGGTGCAGCCGGCGAGGAGCAGGGCGAGGCCGGGGTGACGCGGAAAGGACCGGAACCGCCCCCTCACGGCGCCGTCACCCGTCCGGTCCGGTGCGCCTGCATGCCGACCACATCGTCGAGATGGGTGTCCACCGTCACCTCCACAGACATGCCGGCGCGCAGCAGCCGGGCGAGCGGCTGGTTGTCGTTCACCGCGATCTTGATCGGCAGGCGCTGGACGATCTTGGTGAAATTGCCCGTCGCGTTGTTGGGCGGGATCGGCGAGAAGGTGGCGCCAGAGGCGGGCGGCAGGCTGTCGACATGGCCTGCGAGATCGATGTCGTAGGCGTCGACATGGATGCGCGCCGCCTGGCCCGGCCGCATGTGCCTGAGCTCCAGCTCGCGATAGTCGGCCATCACGAACACGGCGTGGAGCGGCACCACCATCATCATCGGCACGCCCGGCGCGACCTGGTTGCCGACCTGGACCGTCTTCTGCGCGACCGTGCCGTCGATCGGCGCGACGAGCCGCGTGTAGCCGATGTTCAGCTCCGCCTGACGGACGCTGGCGTCGTCGCGGCCGACCTGCGCCACCGCCGCCTCGCGATCGGCGACCAGCGCGTCGAGCTGGTGGCGCTGGCCCGACAAATCCGCCTCGGCCTGCGCGAGCGCGGCCTGCGCCTGGCGCAGCGACGCGTCCGCCTGCTGATGCTGCTGGAACGTGCCCGCGCCCGTGTCGGCGAGGTCCGCATAGCGCGCCTGGTCCGCGCTCGCGAGCGACAGCCGCGCCTGCGCGCTCGCGACCTGCGCGGAGGCCTGGCGGATGGTGGAGGGCTGGCGGGCGATCTGCGCGTCGGCCTGGTGGACACGCGCGCGATCGGCCTCGCGCGTCGCCCTCGCCTGGTCGAGCGACGACTGATAGTCGCGCGGGTCGATCGTCGCGAGCAGCTGGCCCGCGCGCACCGGCTGGTTGTCGTCGACAGGGACGCTGGCGATCTGCCCCGCGACGCGCGGCGCCACCATCGCGTAATGCGCGGTGACATAGGCGTCCTCGGTCTTCACCTTCTCGTGCGGCGCGAGGACGAGGACCAGGATCGCCGCGACGAAGACGACCACCACCAGCCCGGCGACGATCCACGGCCATTTCGCCTTGGGCTGCTGGTTCTCGTCGTCCTTCTTGGCGTCGCCTTCGCCCTGTCGCTCGCCATCCTGCTTCTGCTGTTCGGGATCGTCGGCCACACGGCGCTCCTAGTTACCGGCGAGTTCGATGCGCGGCGGATAGGTGCGCGTCGGGATCAACGCCAGCGCGATCAGCAGCACGACCGCGAGCGACCCCAGCAGCACATAGCTGTCGATCGCCGTCAGCGTCGCCGTCTGCCGCGCCACCTCGGCGTTGATCGCGACCAGCGTCGGATCGGGGCCGCCCGGCTGGCCGGCAGGCAACAGCCCCAGTTGCTCCAGCGTCAGGCGGTTCTGCCCGATCAGGTCGACGATCCGGTCGCGGTGCAGCCCGCCGCGCCAGCGGACGATCAGCTCCATCGCCCACACGCCGATCCCCTCCGCCACCGCGCGCGGCGTGTTGACCAGCGCCGAGCCATACGGGCCTTCGTCCGGCTTGAGCGCGTTGGTGGCCATCATCAGGATCGGCATGACGACGAACGCGAAGCCGACCGACTGGACGAGCTCCCAGACATAGAATTGGTCGCGGTTCCAGCTCGAGGTGAGGTGCGCCGCGCCGAAACAGGCGACGAGGATGAGGAGATAGCCCGCGGCGTTGATCCAGCGCGCGTCGACACGGGCATGGTCAAGGATCCAGGCGGTGAGGGGCAGCAGCACGAACTGCGGCAGCGCGACCGTCAGCGTCACCTCATGCGCCTGCAGCGGCTTATACCCTTGCGTCTGCGTCAGGAACTGGAGCGGCACCGAACTGGCGGTGAGCGCCAGGATCAGGAAGACGAGCAGCCCGACGACCGGGTAGAGCAGGTTGCGCCGCGCGAGAAGGCCGAAGCGGAACAGCGGCACCGGCGCCACCCGCTCCCACAACACCAGCATGGGCAACGTCACCAGCGCCAGTGCCGTCAGCATCACGATCAGCGCGGAGTTCCACCAGTCGAGCCGGTCGCCCTGTTCGAACACGATCGTGAGGCTGCCCCAGCTCGCCGCGACCAGGCAGAGCCCGATCCAGTCGAATTGCCGGAGCCGGTCATATTGCGGCGGCTCCTGCGGCAGGCCCCACCAGACGCACGCGGCGGCGACCGCGCACCAGGGCAGCGGTTGCAGGAACACGAAACGCCAGTCCTGCACGCCGTCGATCCACAGCGCGGCGAAGCTCGTCGCGAGGTTGGGGGTGATGGTCGCGGTCAGGGCATAGACGGCCAGCGCATAGAGCCGGATCGCCGGCGGCACCGACCGGAGCGCGACCGTCAGGATCAGCGGGATGGTGAAGCCCGATCCGACGCCCTCCACGAAGCGCAGGATCAGCACCGACGCGCCCGTCGAGCCGCCCAGCGCCATCAGCAAGGCCGGAAAGCAGTTCATGAACACCGCGAACAGCGCGAAGCGGCGGAACGAGAATCCGATGCCGAGCGACGGCGACGAGCACATGCCCAGCACCTGCCCGGTGATGAACAGCGTCTGCAGCCACGTCGCGGTATCGTTGGACAGGCCGATGTTGCCGGCCACGTCGCTCAGCGCGATGTTGAGGACCGCGTCGTTGAGCTGCGCGGCGATCGCGGCCAGCACGATGCCGAACAGGCCGATCGCGGGGCGAAGTTCCATCGCGTTACCTTAGGCACCGATGATGCCCCAATCGCAACCAATGATGATCCGGCGGCGATCGTCCGCTCCCTCGGGAGAAGCGATCGCCGCCGGAGGACCGAAGCCTCAGCCCGCGAGCGCGGCCTTTAGTGGCTCCACCAGGTCGGTCTTCTCCCAGGTGAAATGGTCGCCCTCGGGCTCGCGGCCGAAATGGCCGTAGGCAGCGCTCTTCTTGTAGATCGGCGCGTTGAGCTTCAGATGCTCGCGGATGCCCTTGGGCGTCAGGCGGACGAGCTTGGGCAGCACCGCCTCCAGCGTGCCCTCCTCGACGCTGCCGGTGCCGTGCAGGTCGACATAGACGCTCAATGGCTCGGCGATGCCGATCGCGTAGGAGAGCTGGATCGTGCAGCGCCGTGCAAGGCCGGCGGCGACGACGTTCTTGGCCAGATAGCGTGCGACATAGGCGGCCGAGCGGTCGACCTTGGTCGGGTCCTTGCCGCTGAACGCGCCGCCGCCGTGCGGGGCCGCGCCGC